>JBNJFT010000021.1:0-9879 GCA_051747065.1 Bacteroidota bacterium
CCAGAATAAGAAACCACCCAATCTTTCAAATTGCAAGTAAGATCGTAACTTTTTGTTTGCTGCTGACGGAATTTAATCAGACAGGAGGCGGCGGAATTTGCAACTTAGCGAAGCGATCTCATGAGCGACAGCGAATAATTCCGCCGAGCATCTGTTGCGTTGTTACGCTGAGCCGGGAATCGGCTGCGCTATGCTGAACGGGGGCACGAGCTGCAAGCTCGCGCCAGCGTGAGAATAGCACCACGATTTATCGTGGTGTCTGTGTGTGCCACACACCCTACTAGTAGCCGGCTTTGAGCCGGCTTCCCGGAACCCCAACAACAAAAAACCGAAAAAAAACACCTGGCCTTTCAATTTGCAGGGAAGATCGGAACCCTTGTTGGCTGTAACTAAATTTTCTTCTCCTCTCTTTATTCAACTTTTAAGACATTTTCCCCTTTCTTGTTAATTATTGAATAGTATATATCGTATTGTTCACTTATGGTTTCAGGTTCTTTCTTCAGAACATTGAAATACTCAGATTCTATTCCTTGAAGATTTATCTTTTCACTGCTTAACTTTTCAGCATTTACAAGGAAAAACGGATTGGAATGTTCATAATTTTCAACCTTTCCGATATTTCCTTTTTCATTAATATGAAATGCTAAAGCTGCTGACGGGCTGTCCGTTTCAAGTTGGTTTTTATTAATTTTACCCGAAGTGCTTTCATAACTTTGATAATTACAAAACACCAGGTAATCAAGATCCATTTTTACTATATCCACAAGCTCGCCTTTGTATGTAAATTGGTTTTCCCAAAGCGTAGAGTCAAGCTCTGTGTTGGTGCGGACTATATTTAATGTATCCATTTTACTGGATTTGTCCGAAACAGTATCGTTTTTCATCCCCTGAAAGGCCATAAGGTAAGTCTGGTTCAGGTCATCATAGCGGAAATATTGAGGTATTTGTTTGTAACCGAGTTTTTTGTTGTCGAGCAAATTTCCGTCATGATCAAATTTGTAAATGGAATTGGATGAGTTTACTTCATTTGAATTATCGGTATTATAGCTATACATTAATGCCACAACGTTATTCTCACTAATTTCAAATTGTAAAGCTCTGCTGTTATTGCCACTGTTATCTGCAAATTCCTTCACCCATAAAATATCCAGTGAAGTATCAATTTTTGCCAGGAATGCTTTTTCAGACTGGTTGTTTTTGAGAAAACCTGAAAGGTAATAGTAATTTTTATGTGGTTTTATGGATGTGGTTCTATAATCAAAATTTACCTCTGAGGTATTTGGTGTGTAATGAAATAGGTTCATTTTTTTTCTTCTGTAAGTCAGTATAGTATCTGCAATTTCCGACTGTTCTTTGTTAATAAAGCTGCAGATCAGATTTTTATAAACATCATCCATGAATTTATTGTTCTCATTTGCCTGGTTATCAACATACTCTTTAACCTTTTCAATATCACCGTGATTGGTGCTAAAGAATGGTTTGTATTTATTGTATTCATCTTTTGAAAGCTTGTTTTTAAATTGGTTAAGCAAGCTGTCGGTTTGTTTTTTCTGTTCAGAGATATTACTGTAGTACAGACTTTTGTTTTTAAAATTGTCTGGTTCAATTGTTAGGTTGGGGTTATTCTTTTCACTATGTTTTTTTGAAAACAAATTGATTTTTGAAGCTTTGTAATGGAAAAGGTCTAGCATAATAGACTGATAATCAAATTTATTTATCATTAGTGCCAGTTTTCTTTCTAATGAATATGGAGGAATGGGTTCATTTAAATTATCATTTTTCAATGTTTCGAGTGTATCCTCCATCTCTTTATTGGCAGTTTTTATTTTTTCTCTGAGCTCGTTAATATCAGTTGAAACAACTTCACGAAGATTTTCTACCCAAGTTTTATAATCCCATAAAACAATATCATTGGCCAGGAAATTTGCATCTGTAATACCTTGCAAATGGTAGGTGTTGATTTCAGCCAGGCTATACTCCTGGTCATAATCCTTAACCGGGTGCTCATCCAAAATTTTGCGGTATTTTTCGAAGAAGTATATCGTGGAATCAAAAGATGTTTTCAGTTCTTCAGCTTTATTAAAGAAATTCTCATCTGCGTTCAGGTATATGTCTTTGATTTTAGTGTAACGTGCATTAATATTCCTGAATATTTTTATGCATTTGTTATATTTTTCCTCACTTTTCGACAGGTATTTTTTCATCTCTATCACATTCTGTTTGTAGTCTTTTAGAGTTGAAAGGTGTTTGTCTATCACTTCTTTTATATCCTCGGGCTTATGCCACCAATTGTCTTCTTGCTTTTTTGCCCCCTGGTAGAGCTCTCCGTGTTTCCTGGCTTCTCTTTTATCCATTTTGTTAGAGCAAAGGCCAAAATAAGTTTCAGCCTGATTCATGAAATAGGTTACATTATCATAATTTGTAAAAGGGTCATATTCCATGGCCCATTCTTTAAAGATTAGACCGAGCTGGAAATATGCATTGCAATGATGCCCTTCCTCTTTTTGAAAATTGAATAAAATAGGGTACGTAATTTCTTTAGGCTGATTTTTTACTAAGGGATAAATGTCATCCTCATAATCCAGGTTTTGCCCGGTAAGTTGCATCGCATTTGCCAGAATGGCTATAATAAATATCGTAGTGAATTGAATTGGTTTCATTTTGATATTGTTTTATTGTTGTTATTGATTTAAGAAAAAAGTGCCCTCTATTTATTTCCTTTTGTCTATTTACTGTGGATGAGGGGTTCATAATAACATCTTAATGGTTATGTTTGACATTGTTTTTAGTTTGTTGCGTTAATTATCTTTCTCTTCCACTTCAAGGATTTCCAGTTCCACCCTTCGGTTTTTTGCCCTGTTCTCATCAGAATTATTAGGTACCAGGGGGTTGCTTTCACCATACCCTTTTGAAACCATTTGTTCAGGCGGAACTCCTTCATCAGTTAAATAATCAACCACTGATTGGGCTCTTCTTTGAGAAAGTTTTTGGTTGTATTCTTTGCTTCCTACATCATCAGTATGAGCTGAAATTTCTATTTTTATGTCTTCGTTCTTTTTTATAAGATCGGCTACTCTTCCTAATTCTTCATAGGAAGATTCCTTGATTTGGGCTGAGTTGGTTTCAAAGGTGATCATTTTCAGAGGAAGTTTGACCTCTTCTTTCAGTGGTTCAAGCTCAATGTCCATTCTCCCTGAACGATCTCCTTTCCCTGCTTCTATTTCTTTATTATAAAAAGCATAACCTTTCTGGCTGCTTATGTTGATCTCATAATTATCTCCTTCTCTCAATTCTAAATTATACATGCCGTCTTTATTTTGTTTTGCTTCTTTAATGATGGTTTCATCTTTATCAAGATTTGAAATCTTAATTCTTACCGGCATATTATCATCTGTCTCTTTATCTTTAACTTGAATGTCTACAGTTTTTTTCTTCTGGGTCATTTCGATGTCTTTTTCAAATTTGCTGTACTGCACCACACCTGACAAATCAAGGTTTATGCCGTAGCTTTTATAATGTTCTTTATTGACCTTAATCTTATATTCATTTCCAATAGGTATATCGACCAGAAATTTTCCGTCATCTTTTTTTTCAACATCAGCTCTTATTTCTGTTTGTGATGCTTTATCTATTACTGAAATGTCTCCGTTAATAGGTTCATATATATCTTTGTCATATACATTGCATAATAATTCTACTTTATCATAAAGTTTTATGTCTTTTGTTATGCTTTCTTCTGTTTTCAGAGTATCCGGGTTTAATTTTTGGAATTTATGAGAATAATCATCATCATGGTAATCGATTAAATATTCTTGTTCTCTGTCTAATAAGATGTAGTAATTCCCGTTGTTATCTGTAGAGTAACGGCTAATTGTTTGAGATGTAGCCGGATTGATTAAGTGAATCTTTGCCTTAACTGGTTTTTGTTTATGTTTATCTGTAACCTTTCCTTTAAGTATTAATAAATCGTCAAGCTTTTGGTTGTGGTTTTTGTAGCTGTACAATGCCGTCTTTTCTCCTTCGGCATTTCTTGAAAAGATAATTTCTTCCTGTTCAATACTCATAGTTCCGGAATGTTCTTTTCCCGGGGTGTTTACATCTAATAGCCTGGGAATAGACCAGATATGCATAAACAATCTCTTGGTTATGTAAAGATCAAAATCTCCTTGTGGTTCTTTAATTTTCTCTCCTTCATTTATTTTTTTCCCGGGTCTGACAGACGAAAAGATGATGGTGTTATTATCCGGGAGAATTCTCGGGCAACTCTCGCATTCCAGGTTTATTGGATTGGCCAGTTTTTTAGGTTCGCTCCAGGAATCATGGCCTTTCATTTTTGAAAAGTAGATTTCTTTACAGTCATATTCGTTGTAATCCTTATCTGTTTGTTCTTTCTGCCGGACAAAGTAAATTGTTGTATTATCTGCGCTGATACTGGGCATTCCTTCATATCCATCGGAGTTGACAGGCAATGGCATAGGACGGGGAACACCCCATTCCCCATTGTTTCTTTCAGTATAGTATATATCTGAATCTTCTTTCTCGCCCCATGGATAAACAGAGAAATAGATTCTTTTAGCATCGTGATTAAATGAAGGGCCTTCTATGATCCTGTTTTTAGAGAAAGAAGATGAAATTTCCTCTAACATTTCCGGTTTTCCCCATTCACCTCCAGTTTTTTCGGCTACATAAATATTCCATGCACCTTCGCGGTTTGAAAGGAAAAGCAAATGTTTCCCATCCGGACTTAGAGCCGGACTTTTTTCATGGCTATCCGGCTGATTGATTGGTTGGGGTAATTTTTCAACCTGTCCTTTTACCGGAAAGCTTAAAATTAAAGTTACAATTCCGGTTAAGAGAATGATGTTTAATTTCCGCATTGTGCTATTTTTTTAGTTATCTGAGTTTTTTATTATTTGCCGATTAGAGTAAAGGGTGCCCAGTAAAACGGGTGGGCGAATTTTTCATCTTCAATCATACTAAGTTTTGCTTCTCTCAAGCTCTCCCCAAAATGATTATAATGTTCTTGATCCAATTGATTATCATAGAAATTGACCATTAATTTGTGTGTTGATACATCGGAAACCTTCCAGAGGGATACTATAATATTTTGATTTCCTGCATATAACATAGCCCTGGTTAATCCCATAATACCTTCTCCTTTTTTCATTTTTCCAAGACCTGTTTCACACGCTGAAAGATTTATCAATTTTGAATTGAAAGATAGATTATATATCTCTTTTGTTTGAAGTAATCCGTCCTCGCTGCTATTTGAGCCGTCTGAAAAAACCATTCCTGACTTATCGGGTTTTTCTGAATTGATGATTCCATGAGTTGCAAAGTGAATTATCCCATAAGTATTCAAATCGGTGGATTTAATAAATTCTTCTGTAGCACTTCTGTGAATTTTTGCCATTGCAGGTTTTTTCTTTTCCTTGAAATGTTGAAAAATACTTTCTATTTCCTTTTCAGAATCGGGCAATGATTGAATGATTTCGCCATTTACCTTCCAGCTTGTTTTTTTATTTTTCATCTTCTTTTCGGTCTGTTTTTGGCCATTTTCATCTGAGGTAAGCGTGAGCGCTTTTTGAGTTTTATTTGAAAATACGGGAGCTATTCCAAGCCATTCATAATCATTGATAGATTCATCTATTTTGCTTTTTTCTCTGAAAAGTTCATGGAATAGGGTTGCTGAGTAAGAATAACTGATATTATACTTTTTTATAAGATAGGGAAAGCGCGTGTAATTTTCTTTATCGGCACCAACCTTTTCTGTAAGCAGCGTTTCGAAAGGTATGGTGTTTAATACAGCATCCGGTACAATGTATAACCGGTTAATGTTTCCGGGAATATTTTCCGGGAATATTGTTGTGAAGAGTTTGTAACCCAGTCGGTTGTAGTGCTTTTGGTAATTTTTGCTGTCTTTATATACTAAAGATTTGCGGAAGTGTTGGATTGAGTCATTAAATCGCTCAGGAATTTTTACCTGTTTTCCTGTGAATTCATCACCGGAGATATAAAAGTAACACAATGAAGTGTCTCCCACAAAATAACTAATAAAAGCAGATTCTTCTTCGAGGTTTCTTTGGATTTGCTCTGTGGTAATTACTTTAGAAGAGTGTTTAAGTTGATAATATTCCGGATAATTTTCTTCATAGTTACTTATTAATTCTTCATAATCTCTTTTAGCGTTGAATAATTTATCACGTATGGCCCTTTTTTCTTCTTCTTCAGCTTTCGATAATTTTTCCCGGTAAGAGGCAATGTGTGCTTTTAGTGAATCTTCTTTTTTTGTCATGTGTTTCGGAATGCCTGCAAAATCAAGGGCGTTTGCTTCAGAAATGGATTGAAGCAATACTTTGGATTTGTTCTTTTCTGAATAAGAAAAAGCCTTTTTCAGGAATTTTTCCCGTTCCTTTTGATTTTGTGCATTTTTGGCTCTTTCCATTGTTAAATTAACAGCCTCTTTGTATAATCTGTAGGCTTTCTGACTGAGAGCCAGTTTATCATCCTCAGTATGAATTTCTTTCCTGATTTCCCTTATTAAAGTATCACATAAATTGTAGTGGGCTAAAGCTGCCTTTTTATACCTCTGTTTTTCTTGCGGTGAGGTTTGTTTGCCGGATATCTTCTGTAATGCTTCACTTTTATTAAGTAATGCTTCTAAAAGAGTTTGTTGGTCCAGTGAATTTTTAATTTGCGGGGTTTTCTTTAAATCAGTAGTATCATTATAAGAACTGACGTTGCAAACAATGGATTTTTGGTAAAATTCTGCTGCTTCTTTATAGTTGTTTTTGTCAAAAGCAACATGGCCTAAATTGTTATATGTTGAAGCTATCTCAGGATGAGTATTTCCATAAGCTTTTTTTAAACCCTCCAGAGATTTTATATAATATTGGATAGCTTTTTCGTAATCTTCTTTTTCGCGGAATACGTTTGCAAGATTGCCGTTACTTCTGGCAGTAAGAGTATGATTTTCACCTGAAAGCTCCTGGCTTATGTCAATCGCTTTTTGATAATAAACAATAGCTGAATCGTATTTTTTATCGGTGAAATAGCTGTTACCAATGTTATTGTATGAGCTTGCCACCCCTGAGTGTTCTTCTCCGAAAATTTGCTCTTTAAGTTTTATTGCTCTGGAATGGTATTTTAAAGATGATTCAAAATCTCCTTTGTTTTGGTGTATGTTTCCAAGGTTGTTATAGATTCCGATTAGAACAGGATGCTCTTCTCCATAAGCCGAGGAGTAAATGTTTTTTGATTTCAGGTAAAACTCAAGAGCGCGTTCATATTGCTTTTGACTTGAATGTACATTAGCGATGTTATTATAAGCGGCAGCTACTTCCGGGCTTTCTTCCCCGTGGAATTTTTCGGATAGCTCCTTGTCTTTATCGTAATATTCTATGGCTTTTTGGTAATTTCCGGTTTCATTATAGAGGTTTCCAAAGTTGTTATAAGCTGTTATTAGGTCCGGGTGATTTAGTCCGGGATATATTTCTGAAAAGATGGTGAATGATCTGTTCATATATTCTGAAGCCCTTTTGAAATCTCCTTGATTTAAATAGGTGTTGCCAATATTTCCGTAAGTTTTTGCAAGGGTGGGGTTTTGTTCTCCCTGATTTTCTTTAAGGAGTT
Source organism: Bacteroidota bacterium (assembly GCA_051747065.1). Lineage (GTDB taxonomy): Bacteria > Bacteroidota > Bacteroidia > Bacteroidales > UBA12077 > JAGXLC01. The sequence continues at coordinate 7,633 of JBNJFT010000021.1, forward strand.
TGGCTGCTTTTTTATAATGGTTAAGCGATTGGTTAAATTTACCTGTTATTCTTGAAATATTTCCCAGGTTATTATAACTCATAATATGAAAAGCCGGCGTTTTTAGATTATTTTCATTCAATAAGCTAAGCGCTTTTTGATAAAGATTTGAAGCTTTGCCATAATTACCCTTTTTCTCAAAAACCCTACCTTTAGAGTTATATATTTCGGCAACGAGACCTAAATCCTCCTGTCCACTATCTTTTATTAGTTTACTGGCATTGTCATAACTTTTTAACGCCTCAGGATAATTTCCAAGTTCTGATTGAATCGATCCGATGTTTTTAAAAATTTCAGCTTCCTGTAGCGATGAATCATTCTGTCCTGAAATTAAATTGTTGGCTTTATGAAAATATTCCAGCGCACTCTTATAATTTCCTAAAGATTCCAGGGTTAATCCTATGTTTTGGTAAGTACTTGCCAGCTCTCTGCTTGATAAACCCAAATTGCTGGCAATTTCTTTAATTTTACTGAAACATTCTTTCGCTTTACTGAATTTGTTGATTTTTACAAAAGCGACTCCCAGGTTCTTATAAGTGGTTAGAAGATCGGAAGGATTCATTTGGTTATTTTCCGAACTTAATGAAATATCTTTTTCAAAATGCGAAATTGCTTCTCTGTATTTACCCTGTTTTAAAGAAACTTCACCGAGATTATAATGGATAGAAGCCAATTTCTGGTTTTCTTTTGACAGGGCTTCTTGAATATTTAAACATTTTTTGAAGTCTTTTTCAGCCTTTTTAAACCTTTTTAGTTCTTTGTATGCTGTACCGCGATCATTGTATAAATTCCCGTAAAATTTATTGTTCGTTTTAATAATATTACTTGTATTTGCAAGAGCTTTACCAATTAATTCAATAGATTGTTTAAATTCTTCTGACTCGTTATAATGGAATGCGGAATTGCCAATACTATACAAATAATACCTTAAATATTGTTCGTTTTCTTTTTCCTGGTATAAGTCCCAGAATTCCTCTCCGGCTTTTTGAAAGTTTGTCGACGCGCTGTCATGAATATTTTCCTTATCAAATTGTTCGCCTTTATCTAAAAAATATTTTGCTTTTTGAACATCTGCCTGAGAGAAGGATAAAGAAGAAACAAAGATCAAGATAAAAGTGATCCGGTAGCATTTCATAGAATAAAAAAATCTGTTTTTTAATTTACAGACTAAAATTAACAACAATTACACGAAAGCCAAAAGACATTTTTGACGAAAATGCTCTATGATTTGATTAATGTTTAGAATTCTTTGAACCTGAATAATAATTCAGGTGAAATTACTTTTCACTAAAACGCTGAAACAAATCCAACGCTAAATTTTCCATAGTTTTCTTCATCTACTATACCATTAGTTCCAATGAACGAGTATTCAGCAGCAAAACGAATGTTGCGCTTTACAAGATATCCTGCATGAAAAGTAATTGACTGGTAATCAGCCGGGTCAAAGTCTGATTCTACTCTGTTGTAAAGGCTCATCAGGTACCAGTCGCTATCGTTGCCTTTTGGGCTGTAAATTAATTCGGCCAGCATCCCTTGCGTATCAAAATTTTCTGGGCTATTACTTTGGTCGCTAGGATAAACTTCAGAATCTTCCCGGAGTGTATATTGCATGTTTAGTTCAAGCTTATCGGAATAGCTAAGCGTCATATCTGGCCCAAAGATGAGAACTTCATTGGTTATTTCGTCACCATTATTATTATCAAGTTTTTCTTTGCCCATGTATCCAAAACCACCTATACTTAAGAAATCTCCTATACTCTGAGAAATTCTTCCCATGTAATTTTTATATTTATCTTTATCCCAAACGTGGTTCTGGGCTTCAACAAGGCCATTGCCATTAACTACTTCCATAACTATTGTAGTCCCTGTATTTAAACCGAGTTCTACCAGCATACCCTTATCGTATGTAAGATTGATATCTGAATTTCCTATTTGTGATGTATAGAGCTTATAGTCTTCTAATGATAATCTGAGCTCGCGTTTAAAAAGAGGATCGGACACCTGAAACTGTCCAAGATAAATATCCAGTTCCTGGTTAAATAAGTTATTAACCATCAGAAATGCATCTTCAACGCCTGCAACTTCACCCCGCTCGTCCATATAGAAGTAGAAATAATAGGACAAGTGTTCGGATAATTCGCCTCCGGATAATAGTTTCATCAAATAGGGGGATTCAAAGTCGCTTCGTCCTTTGTTACTATTGTTATA
>JBNJFT010000021.1:9979-20958 GCA_051747065.1 Bacteroidota bacterium
TGAATCTGTGTTCCATTGCATAATTGTCATTCTTCCCTGGGGGTCAAAATATGGCATTCTGTATATTCTGTCTCCTTCGGGGACATCTTCACGTTTTACGCCCTCAAAGTTTTCTTTTTCAAGGGGAACAGCCATGTCCTGGTAGGCTTTTTCATCGCTTGCTATGGTGTATTTCTCGCCTTCAAAACCTTTTTTGTCAACAGGAAGGTGGTATACATTGCCCTCCTCATCTTCTGCTTCAACATGTAACCAGACTATTCTGTCTTCCACAGAACCGGTAGGGAATTTATGGCCGGTTTTTTGGTTAAAAAGCGCTACATTAAAAATTGCAACATTACCGGGCACTACTTCACGCCTGTCCGGTTGAATACGAAGTTCAACAACGCCGTTTAGTTTACCCGGGTCATGAGCACCGTGGAAAAGATGGAGCTTTGCATCAGGATATTCTGCACCCATTCTTGCGGTTTTCATCTTTGTCTCAGTCATGTGGCAATCCTGGCATTTGACGCCTTCGTCGGAATACGGGCCTTCTTCCCATTCGAGTTGAGTAGATTTCACCCAAACTCCGTAAGGGCTTTTTTCATTATGGCATATACCACAAAACTCTGCACTGCTGTGCAAATCTGTTGCTACAATCTCGTGTTCCGGGGAGCTTTTTTCTCCTTTACGGGAGCTGTATTTTGTAAATCCGGGCTCTACGATGTAGTTGTGATTATAAGCTGTATCCCCGTCAATTCCTTTGATCAGGTGGCATGATTCACAAGAGACAGACTCATTGGCCCTGGATTCTTCTTCCGGCCTTGGGGGAGGGACATCGCCGGCAAGGTAGGATGTTGGGGAATGGCATCCAATACATCCTTCATGCACTCCTTCCATATTGGGGTCTTTTTCTGCGTGCGGCACAGCCAGTTTGAAGTATTCAATTTCATCCCAATGATGGTCATAAGCATGAGACATCATGGATTGGCTCCATTGCTGATAAAAGTCGTTATGGCAGGATTTACAGCTTTCTGGCTTCTCGAAATCCTCGTATTCGAACATTCCAATATCACTCTTCTGCAATTTGGAAAAGACAAAGCCACTGATTGTCAAAGACATTATAATAATTACAATTAAAACCGGAAGCTTTTCTTTCATAATAACATTCTTAATTTATTCAATATAAGGAGAATCAACAAAATAAGCAATATTAAGAGATTGGTTTTAAATAATTTAGAATAAATCTAATTAAAAACAGATTGTTTTATTGTTGAATTGGTCAATTGTTCAGTTGTTATATGGTTGAATTGTAAGACGCTTATTCCTTACTTTATCAGATTGAAAGATGGAATATGATTTCTACTTTCCTGTGAATGTTGCAATCACTTCTGCTTTTTTTGCCTTTTGCCATTCGCCCTTAGCTTTTGGCAGGGTGATTTATCCACTATCAATCATCTATCAATCTACATCCAACATCTAACATCTACTATCTACTTGTAAGTTATATATCTTCGTTTGTTTTGCCATGCGAAAATGGCTAATCCGATTAATAAACCTGCACTGAGGTACACAAATACCGGCACAGGTACAGGATCGCCACCTGCATAGGAATGAAGCCCGGAAAGATAGTGATTAACTCCAAAATAGGTCATCAGAATTGACCCTACAGCAAAAAGGCTAAATGTATTGAAGGCAAACATTGTTTTAAGCCCCGGAATATTACGTGAGTGAATGACAAAACTATAAACAATAATGCTAATTAGCGACCATGTTTCTTTGGGATCCCAGCCCCAATAACGACCCCATGATTCATTTGCCCATATTGCCCCGAGGAATGTTCCTATGGTTAAAAGATACAAACCCAGCGTCAGGGTTTTATAATTGATTGTAGTCAAATTTTTGATGGTGTCAATGATTCTTTGATAATTGCTTTGGTTGAGTACAGAATAGAGTATCATGACAAAAATCCCGAGAATAGCCCCCATTCCAAGAAAACCATAGCTAGCTGTGATAATTGAAACATGGAGCGTCAGCCAATAAGATTTCAGTACGGGAACGAGGTTGGTAATTTCAGGGTCCATGAAACTCATATGTGCTACCAATAAAGTCAAGGCAGCAAGGATTGACGTAGCGGCAAGAGTAAGTTTTGAACGGCGGGAAAATAAAAAGCCTGCCAAAATGGTCGCCCACGAGACAAAGAGCATAGATTCATAACCGTTACTCATAGGAGCATGTCCGGAAATGTACCAACGGAGAACAAGACCGGCTGTATGGAATAAAAATCCAAAAGCCAAAAGGATTGTAAAAATCTTTATAATAATTGAATAAGTGTTTTTTCCGTTAACTATATTGAACATAAGTACTATAATGAACAATAGACCTATCGTGGCATAAAAAGGGAATAGTTTTTCAAAAACATTCAGTTTGTAATAAAGTAATTCCGCTTTAACTTTTGTCTCTGAAGGAAGCTGGTAAGATGCATTTTGGCGTTGATATTGTTGAATGGAGTGAATGTGTTCTCTGGCTTGTTCCGGGTTACCACGTGAAACAGAACTGTATATATTACTGAGTACATTTTTTAAGAAGAGCGAATCATCCTTGCTGTAAGCGTAATTTGATGCGTGTTTAGGGGTTTCCCATTTATCAGAATTGTTGTCGCCGGGGAAGATATTTAGCATTTCCCCGCTAATGATCATAGATAGAATGTTCAAACGCTCGTCAACTTTGAGTACTTCTTTGTCAAATTTATTACGCTCAGAAGCAGGCTTATCGTAAATCTCTTTCACATGGTCTTTTAGTTTGTAGGCGTTTGTTTGTAGATTTACCAAATCAGCTACTGCAGCATGGTCATCGTTTATCCCTATAATTTCTTTTAATTTCTTATTTGAAATTTTTATAAGCGGGGTGTTTTTCCATGAGCTGAAGTCATAGTAAAACCCAAGAAAAACCTGCATTGAATTCAGATTCTTATATTGATTTTTGCGATAAACTTTTCTGATTATATCATTGCTTAAAGTATATAGCGGTTTTGTCCTGCCATTGTTATCCTGAACAAGAATTTTTCCAAAATCATCCGCCAATTCTTTATCAACCGTCCATTCGTTTTGGTTGGCCTGGATGATACCGGTTCCGGATATGAGAAACAAAGCAATAAGGATAGTCTTTTTTATTGGCAGTTTCCAATGAGAGGGCTTAATCTGCCTGAAAAGAGATTTTTTGTTCAGAAGTGAAAGTATGATAAAAAGAACTAACAAGGCATATCCAATGTAAGTAACGATCATTCCTGCGGGGTCATAATTGACAGATAAAACACTGCCTTTTTCGTCTTTGTCAAACGAGGATTGGTAGAATCTGTAGCCCTTGTATTTAAGAATGTTATTCATAAAAACAGTGTATGTCTTATTGAAGTTATTTTGGGGATCGGACAAGGAAATTTTGCTTTTGTAAGAAGAAGGAGTTTGGGAGCCCGGATAACGTTCCATGACAAAATCATTCAACTTTAGTTTGAATGGCAATTTTATCTTTCTGGTGCCGTATGTCAGCTTTAACTGTTCTCCTTTAGACTTATATGTTGCAGGTTTCACCCCGTTTTCATCCATCCAGAGGTAAAGGTCATGCGATTTGTCACCATGTGAAAGCTCGAAGGCCATTACTTCTTTCTGCAATTTTTTATTCTGGTGAGGATTGCGCACTGCTTTTATTTTTCCGGAACCAGTCATGTTCTGAATTGTAAATTTCCATTGTTTTGTCTCGTAACTAAACTTAGGAGAGAGAATGCTTTCCTGCCCGGGAGCGAATTTTTCGGAAATAGAATCAGTCCTGTTTTTACGTATCAATTTTGCGGATGATTGTATATAAAATGTATCGCGTTTATAGTTAAATTGAACATCATGCGTATCAGCTTGCATAAAACCAACAGATAATTTTTCCAGTGTTTTGATTTCTCCCGGCAGCATAATAAATGTTTCCCGGGTACCATTTTCATTTGAGGCAGTAATCATAAACATAGGATTTCCATCAGGATCATCCACAATCATTTTTTGGCTATTGGACAGATAACCCATATATTTTAGCTGATATGTCTTTTCATTTAATTTTACGTTCTTTTTGTAATTGTCAGAAGTTATTTCAGTAATTGTGAACGGCTCTTGATCTATTTTGTGTGTATCCCCATCGTTGTCAGTCTTTTGAAGCGTAATATACCTGTCGTTTGTTTTAAAGCAATCCTTTGTTTCTCCTTCACGAAGGTGAATATTCCCTTCTATTCCCGAGAAACGTGTCAGACCGGCACCAATAATGATAACAATAAAGGCTATGTGAAAAAGTAATATTGTGAGCTTATTTTTTCGATATAACCGGAAACGGAATATCTGTCCTATAAAATTTAAGATCAACAATACAAAAAGAGCTTCAAACCATACGGCATCATAAACCAGTTCATAAGCCGCGCCTGTTCCGAAGTCGTTTTCAATAAAAGTAGCCGCTGCCATTGATATAGAAAAGAATATGAATAAAACACCCATAAACCAGGAAGAGAAAAGGAAGTCAAAATATTTGCGCATACAGTTTTGTTTTAGTTTATAGAAAAAGAGAACATTTTCTGTTGGCCTTTCTTAGAACCTGAATTATTCTTTTTCTGTGAATAATTCAGGATAAAACAAGGTACTTCAAATATAATAAAAATAACGTTGTTGGTGGTGTGAAGTTCAGAACCAATTTGTTTTGGCAAGGATTACGAAAGTAAGAACGGCGGAATTGCAAATTCCGCCGAGCCGAGGGTTACGACTTCCGATTCGGTGGGTTCCGATCTTTTGAGTGAGCCTTAAAACTTTCGGCTGAAAAGGGAAAATAAGAAACCATTTATTCTGTCAAATTGCTAGTAAGATCGGAACCCTTGTTTGATTGTTTGAGTAAGCCTGAAAACTTTCGGCTGAAAAAACAGAATAAGAAATTATTTATCCTTTCAAACTGAAAGAAAGATCGGAAGCCTTTGCTGGCAGTATCCCAAAGCTAATTTTTTTATTCAATCTTTTGCTTCAACATCGGCTTGTAAGCCTCCAGATATGCATAAAGCAGGATAACCTCGAGAATAAATGTGATATATCCTATCAGCCCGCCTGCCGGGTCAAGGAATAAGTGATGTAAAAGTATTACGAGTGCCACAGGGGCAAATAAAACAAGGCCTAAAGCTACATAGCGGCCGGTAATTAGAAGAATACCGGAGATAACCTGCACAATACCTACCAAAGGCCACATAAAGCCGGTAGCAGTTAGTGCTCCCATGAAATTCATTGCTGGTTCCGGAGGTTCCGGCATAGGCATAAAATGGAAGAAATGATTGAGTCCAAACACCAGGAGAATAACTCCCAGAACAATACGAATAATTTTCATTGAAAGATTATTGGGTTTCATAAGCAGAAAATTTTAATTAGACATTTAATTATCAATTTACAAGATATAAATGAAACAAGAAAAAGACTGTTATTGTTTACATTCTTTTGCAACTAAGGAATTCTGGGATGGGAGGACTATAATTTAGCGAAGTTTCCGAGAATCCCCTATTCACTTCAAGTTATGAATCAGGAGGGTTTCGTGTTCTGAGCCGGAAGTTACGATCTTTCGAGTGAGTCTGGAAATTGTCAGATAAATATTCAGAGTAAGAAACCACCTGATAATTCAAATTGTAAGCAAGATCGTAACTTTTGTTGGCTGATGACGAACGCCTTTATTCAAATGAAAAGAGGTTGTCTAAAAAGGTCTACAAAAAGATTTTAGCAACTTTTCAGCAAACCTTTTATTAAAGACTTTTTAGACAGCCTCAGCATATGTTATGCTATTTCAGAATTATCAATATGAAATGACAAGATGTTTTCCTGCTCTCCAGAAATTGTCTTTATCTTTTATTTTCAGTATGGTTTTATTGTCTTCTCCTTTTTCAAGACTGTAAGATTTTTCCGGGTGCGGCGTAATGATTTCAATATTACGCGGCTTTGCATCAATGGTTATTGAACTTTTTTCTTTCATGTTCAATGTTTTAAAATTTGACTCATTAAATGTAGGATTTAAAACCTTTACCTGCCCGATAAATCCAAGGAAACCACCTTTTTTCTTAACAACATTTTCGTTTTTTATTTGTTTTTTAGGTTTAATTGCAGAATAGGCCGTATTGAACTCTTTTGTTAAGTTCTTTAAAGAGTCTTCAAATGCCTTATTTTTTTCTGTTAGTTCCGATATAGTGGAATCCTGATTCTCTATCCTGGAATCCTTTTCCTCAATATTTTCCTTTTTGGCAATGAGAGTTTCCTTAATGCTCTTTATGGAATCTTTATGCTCTTCCAGTTGATTTTTACATTTTTTTGCTTTTTCCTTGTGTTTGCTCGCCTGATACCGAATGCCATCAAGTTTTGTTTCTGAAGATTCTGCTTTATCCCTGTTTTCCCTCATTGTTTCTCTGACACTTTCCAGCCTCTTCATTAATTTGTTGTCAGAAATTTTCTGAAATTCCGATTCTTCATCATCTTTTTCCTCAACAATCAATTGTAAGTTTTTTTCAACTTTATTGTATTGGCCTTCCAGTTGCTTGATTTTTTTATCTTTTTCCTCTATTGTTTTATTTAACTCCTTGTTTTCACTGCGAAGCTCTTCAAGTTCCTTTTTGTTACAACCGGAAAATACTGCCAATAAGATGATAGCCGCTAATAATAAAGCATTTTTATACATAATATTTCCTCCTTAATCTTATTTATAAATCTATATTTTGTATGGTTAATACAGATAATTTGCCATTTATATTTCAAATTTATTGTTTTATTAGCGAATTGCAAATTATTTTGTTAAAATTCATATCATCTATTTAATTAAAATGTGCTAACAATAAATTATTTATAGCAAATGGCAATTATCACCGAAGGGAATCATGCTTTGTATTATCAGTATTTAGGAGATTTTTGTATATTTGATAGAGACTGAAACCTTAAGTGAAAAGAAAATGAATGTTCTATCCTGCTTTATCAATTGAAAGAGGGAGCAGTAAATTAAAGATTATGACGGAAACTTACAATTATAAGTAAAAGTGTATGTATTATAATTCAGAGAATCAATCTGTAGCTCTGGCAAATTCAGATTTTGCAAATTTAACCAAAATAACCAAACAACTGATTCATAAGGTAGATATGCCCCAACTGGGCCTATATTCAACAATGAGTCATGACGCTTTATGGCTGAGTCTTATTCTTCAGTTTTGTGTTATCAGTGGAAAGAGGATGACAGAAGACTTAAGAGCAGATGAAAAGAAGCTCTATGAGTTTAGTAAAAAATTAAATTTCAGGTATCTTATCTCAATGAGAAACAATCGTAAAAAATACATTTCTGAAATTTTAAAAGAATATAAGGCAACAAGCTTTTATAATAAACAAGCAGGCAGAATAGAAGATTTGCTTGATAGCCCGGCGGTCATAAATCAAAATAAAATTGTATTATTAAACGGAATAGATCATAACAGGCAGAATTATAGTGAAATACGCGATATCTTGATGTCTCGTGTACCGCATTTTAAGCTAAAAAGTGCTTCAGGTTTTATGGTCGAAAATGGTTTATCTCTTGATGTTATTGCCATTAATACAAGAATTGGAGAGGTGCTGAATCAGCATTTTGACTTGAATCTGGAGAACCGTAAAATTCAAAGTAGCCGGAAGATATATGTAGCTGTTGAGAACGCCTTACGAAAGGCTTGCGGGCAAATAGGTGTTCCATTGGCCTATTTTAGCAGAATGTTGTTTCAGTATAGTGATAAAGATACCATTTCATTTATTTTGGAAGATGTATAACTAACACCCCACTCATCTTCCTTAATTCAATTTTTTCATAAAACTTTTATTAAACCTGGTGAGACTTATTCAGAAGGACAATGTTCTGATTCTGAATGCATAGCGGCAGGCAGGTGTTCTGATTTCTTATCCATTTCAGAGTTATTTTTATACTAATTTTTTACTAACGGAGAATGTAAAGAAAAAATTTGTAAATTTCATTCTCAAAATTTTAAAAATCTGAATAATTATGAATTTAAAACGATTAAAGAGTTTTTACGCTATTCTGGTATTAGTTTCCATATTGATGGTCTCATGTCAGTCTGATAAATACCAGGTCGGTTCAACCTATCATGGGTTCAAGCTGCTCAAAAAAGAATTTGTTGAGGAAGTAAATTCCGATTGTTATTACTTTGAACACGAAAAAAGTGGTGCTCATTTATTAAAAATCGCTAATGATGATGAGAACAAAACCTTTAGTGCCACTTTTAAAACGTTACCGCAAACGGACAAAGGAACACCTCACATTATTGAACATTCTGTTTTGAATGGTTCTAAGAATTTTCCCGTGAAAAGTCCCTTTACAATATTGACCAAAGGTTCATTGAATACTTTTCTAAATGCAATGACCAGCAGTGATATGACAATGTATCCGGTTGCAAGTATGAATAACAAAGACTTTCGTAATTTAATGCACGTATATCTTGATGCAGTTTTCTTTCCTAAAATTTATGATAATCCAAAAATATTCAGCCAGGAAGCCTGGCATTATGAACTCAACTCAAAAGATGCGCCCGTTCAATATAAAGGGGTTGTTTATAATGAAATGAAGGGAGCTTTTTCCAGTCCGTCAAGAGTATTAAATTATCACATATATAAAAATTTATTCCCGGATAATACTTATGGGAATTCCTCAGGAGGGTACCCCAAAGCAATTCCTAAACTCAGCTATGAAGAGTTCAAAAATTTCCATGAGAAATATTATCACCCTACAAACAGCTATTTATACCTGTATGGTGATTCTGATCTTGACAAGGATTTAGCCTTTATCAACGAAAAGTACCTCTCACAATTTGAGAAGCTTGATAAAAAAGCCAAAATTACCCCACAGGAGCCTTTTGATGAAATGAAAAAGGTTGTTGAATACTATCCCGTAGGGAATTCTGATAAAACTGAAGATAAAACGTTTTTAACTATGGATTGGGTAGTTGGTGATGGTTCCGATCAGGCGCTGAATATGCAAATGCAGCTTTTGGCTGAGGCTTTGGTTAATCATGAGTCCGGGCCTTTGAAATTAGCACTGCAGGATGCGGATATCGGACGGGATTTTAATGCTTATTACAGAGCAAATAAACAGGGTGTTTTTCAAATAGATGTTAAAAACGCAAATTTATCGGATAAAGATAAATTCCATGAAATTGTTACTGAAAAACTGGAAGAAATTGCAGAAGATGGAATTGATGAAGATATTCTGGAAGGAATAATAAATAAATATGAATTTAGGCTTAGAGAAGGAGATAATCCGCAAAAAGGTTTGACCTATTTATTTCAGTCAAGAAGTGGCTGGGCTTACGAGGGTGATCCACTTTTAAGCTTAAAATGGGAAAAACCTCTTGCAGCTACCAAAAAGGCTGTTAAAAAAGAAAAACTTGAGAAATTGATTGAAGATAAGCTTTTGGAAAATTCTCATTCCCTGCTTATCGCGCTGGCACCAAAGCCCGGGCTTCAGGCAGAATGGAACAAGGAAGAAAAAGAGGAATTAGCAGAATTCAAGGCCTCTCTTTCTGAACAACAAAAGGATTCTTTGATAAAAGAAACCGAAGAATTGAAAGCCTATCAGAATAAAGATGATTCTCCTGAAGATTTGGCCAAAATGCCACTATTGGAACTAGATGAAATTGATTCTACAGCGAAATATTACGATATCAAAGAGGAAGAAGCTCACGGAATAAAGAAGTTATATTATAACACCTTTACGAATGATATTTTGTATACTAAGTTCCTGTTCGATGCCAGTGTTCTCACAAAAGATCAGATCCCGTATATGCGCCTTCTATCGACAATTCTCGGTGATTTAAATACCGAAAATTATTCTTATGGAGAATTGAATAACGAGTTAAATACTTATCTTGGGGATTTTTCAACAAATTACAGAACACATCTGGAAAACCATGATGATGATGAGTTATTGGCAAATTTTGTTGTAAACGGTAAAGTGCTGACTAAGAAAGGAGATAAACTATTTGAGTTAACAAGTGAAGTATTGCATAATTCAAAAATTGATGATAAAGAACGCTTAAACACTCTCTTGTCGGAGCATCAGTCAAAGCTTGAAGCCAATGCAAGGCGAAACGGGCTTGGTTTAGCATCGACACGGCTTTCATCATATTATTCCAACCAGGGTAAATTTAATGAACTTACACGAGGCTACACCTATTATGATTTTATAACTGAATTAATGGAGAACTACGATGAGAAATATGATGAAATTGTAGAAAACCTTCAAACTGTAGCTGAATTGTTGTTTAACAAGAATAATATGACAGCCTATGTAACTTGTAAAGAGGAAGATATGTCAGAATACAATGCTGGTTTGGAAGGTTTTGTTGAGAAATTTCCTGAAAATAAGGTTGAAAAGAAGGAATGGAACTTTGATTTTGAAAAGAAAAATGAAGGCATTCTTACTCCTTCAAAAGTACAATATGTAGCCAAAGGGCATAATTTGAAAAAACTTGGTTATGAGTATGATGGAAAAATCCGTGTGTTAAATCAAATTCTGTCGAGAGAATATTTAAACAATCAAATTCGTGTAGTTGGTGGAGCTTATGGAGGTTTCAGCCGTTTTTCCGAATCAGGCAATTTCTATTTTGCATCATACCGTGATCCGAATTTGAAAAAGACAATTGACAATATTGATAATTCGTCTGACTTTTTGAGGGAATTCTCTCCGGATGAAAAGAAAATGAGACGTTTTATTATTGGTACAATATCCAATATGGACAGGCCACGGTCTCCATCTCAGGAAGGGAATGCTGCTTTGAATTATTATCTGACAAACACCACTGAAGATGAACTTCAGGCTATTCGTGATGATGTACTTTCAACGAATGCTGAAGATATAAGAGAAATGGCTGATTTTGTTGAAGAAATTCTTAATGAAAGCGCATTATGCGTATATGGAAACGAAGACAAATT
>JBNJFT010000022.1:0-20359 GCA_051747065.1 Bacteroidota bacterium
CAAAAAAAGCAGCTAATCAAAATGACATGATCTATGTCGGGGGAAGTACTTTTGTGGTAAGTGAAGTGATTTAGAACAGCGAAAGAGCGACGGAACGACCTAGCGAAGAGGCGATGACGCGAAAGAACGAAAGGGCAAAAAGGCGAGGGAGCAAAAAAAAGCGAAAGGGTGAAAGAACGAATTTGCGAAGATGCGAGTGCAAGCAAAAATGAGGAAGAAAAATGCAAAAGATCCTCACTAGATACCAAGGCAATTTCAGAAGTACCGGCTATATTTCTATAAGAATTCCTGCCGGCCGATAAAGCTAACTATCAACGAAATATAAAAAAATTGTATCTGACTTTTTAATGTGTTAATTAAAAGAATGAGCATTTTATAAAATTCTATTTAAAATATGACCCCGCTTTTTAATCATTTATGCATTTTCCGGGGTTTCGCTTCACTTAATTTTGTTTTTAACTTCTTGTATTCCAAAACATTACTTACTCATGAAAGTGCCTACCAAAAGAAAGAGCCAAAAGCGTACAGCGAAAGATTAACATTCAGCTCAGCCATGGTCACTTGCCAAAAGCCAAAAGCCAAAGGCGAAAAGCAAACTAACGTTTAGAAAATATTAAATTAAACAGTAACAAAATGATAATTGCTCCAATAGCTCCGGTTAATATGGCTCCAATTAATCCTCCTCCAAGATAGATGCCAAGTTCACCCAAAAGCCAATGGCCAACAAAACCACCTAAAATTCCCACTATTATGTTTCCGATAATTCCTAAACCCCGGCCTCTGTATATCAAACTGCCAAGCCAACCGGCAATTGCTCCAACAATAAGTAGAATAATAATTTCCATTTCGATTAAATTTTAGATTATTAAAAATAAGTTCATTGACTGTTTATATAATAACAAGAAAAACAAACAATTTGTTTAAATTTCCCCTACTTGCTGATGTTCTCTGTCCGAATTTGCGAAAGAGCGAGGAAACGACGGGAAAATGATGCGAAAGAACGAAGGGACGAAAAAAGCGAAGTGCGAGGGGGCGAAAGGACGTAGATATGATAAAAGAAATATATACTGCAAGCCCCCTCATAAAGCGCAAAAGCCAAAGACTAAAGCTAAACAGCCTTCAGGGAATATTATGCACCGGTTTATGATTCTTTAATACTGTTAACCTTTTCCGATAAATCCTTTTGAAATGTCTCCATCTGTTTGCCAATATCAACGAAAATATATGACAAAAGCCGGATGAAAGGATTAGGAATGACAATATGTTCTGTGGCTACAAATTTTGATCTATTTTCTCCCTTAGATATAAACTCTCCTGTCCAATAGCCTCTGAACCCATTTGCTTCTACGATTTCAAATTCGTAATAGGAATGCGGTATAACCTTCCTGGTCCGGAATATGATTTCTTGTCCGTTTTTCTTTATTTCCTTCCATTTTTGCGTTTCTTCCCCTGTTTTTAGAATGACAAGATCTTTTATATCACTGCGGTAATGGTGATCTTTATTGTTTGTGACAACTTCGAACAATCGTCTTTGAGATATATTATATTCGCTTTTTTTTGCCTCAACCCTTTCTTTAGGCAATATCAAACCTGCAGTTAGAGCTGCAACTATCAGGATTAGTACAATCAAAACAGCTAAATACATAATTTTCCTCCGTTTATTATTCATAACTCACAATTTTAGACATCTCCAAAAACACTGGAAAATTCAGAAAGTAACTATTGTCGGAATGCGGAAGCAAGAAACCTATTGAATTACATTTTATCACATAAGAGATTTTTGGATTTTAATCGTCCTTCACATGTATTATGAACAATATGTTCTTCTGAGCCATTTTTTCAGTAATTGTATTATTATCTATAGCACTTCATAAGCTTTTTCTGTTTCAAAAATTAATACTCAATCTTAAACCATAAACGGTAGTATTATTTTGATTTACAAAAAATAACCCAGGTTTTACTTCTATTGTTAATTTATTCTCTTGATAAGCAAGATTTTTA
The DNA here is from genome assembly GCA_051747065.1 of Bacteroidota bacterium. Taxonomy (GTDB): domain Bacteria; phylum Bacteroidota; class Bacteroidia; order Bacteroidales; family UBA12077; genus JAGXLC01. Next base: position 2,002 of record JBNJFT010000022.1, read on the forward strand.
ATCTTAGCAATTTTCACAACATCGTAAATACTCCAAATTTGAATTAGTCCAGTTGCAATCATTCCTGAATACATAATTGCCCGTGCTCCATCAGGTGATCGTCCTGTTTCGGAATCCACACTCATTGACATCAATAATCCATAGAAAAAAACACTACTTGTAACAAATTCACTGCCAAAAACACAAGCACCTCTCAATGGTTCTCCAACATAGAAGTATCCAGCAGAAGGTAATATATGATTACAAACGCCTGCAACTAATGGTGAATATTTTGGATTTATAATTGTGTCTCGATAATTCTTTGTCGAAATATCATTCCTGTAATCCTTGTATCTTATTTTTTGTCCAAAAGAACTAAGTGTCATTAACAAAACAAAACTCAATAATAAAACTAATCTATTTCTAAACATTTAAGTAAACTTTTATAAGTTATATTGGTGTTAGTCTCTCCTAGCAGAAACACAAAAATAATAATAAAACCATCTGACAATTGAACAATTTGACAATAAAACAGTAAAATTATTAGAAATTCATATTTATAGAGTTATTGAAAAATTATTTTTCATACATGCATTAATGTATTCGCTTTCAGTTTTTTTTAGTAACTTTAGAGATATATAAAACAAATTATAAATAATTCTTACCTAAGGAATTAAAGTATTTAACTTATGAAGATTGCTTACATTTCAACTTACCCACCCAAAAGATGCGGAATTGGTACGTTTACAAACAACCTCCTTCACTCGGTTTATTCAAACACCGAGCAAAAACAACTTGACGGTCACGCTTTTGTGGTTGCGCTGAATGAAGAACACAACGAATTTGATTATCCGGAAGAAGTAAAATATACGATCCGGACAAATCATCAGAGAGATTATATTAAGGCGGCTCGCTTCATCAACTTCAGCGGGGCAGATGTTGTTGTGCTGCAACATGAATTCGGAATTTTTGGCGGTGAAATGGGCGTGTACGTTTTGCCGTTACTGCACCACCTCACCATTCCTGTTGTTACTGTTTGCCACACAGTGCTGAAAAACCCCTCCTACATTCAGCGGGCTATTCTTACAGAGATTGGCAAAAAATCCTCACGTCTTGTTGTGATGAGTAAATTAGCTGTCGGTTTCCTAAAAGATATTTACAAAATCCCGGCGCAAAAGATTGACATCATTGAACACGGCACTCCTGTATTCAAACCGCATGCCCGGCCTTCACTTAAAAAGGAATACAATCTGCAGGACAGAACAGTATTGTTAACTTTTGGACTATTAAGCAGAAACAAGGGCATTGAAACGGTACTTCACGCATTACCTGAGGTTGTAAAAAATCACCCAAACGTTTTGTACATTGTGCTGGGAACAACCCACCCTGCTGTTCGCATGATGTTTGGCGAGGAGTACAAAAATTACCTGAAAATGCTGGTGAATAAGTACGGACTGAAAGACAACGTGTTTTTCTATGATAAATTTGTTTCAGAAGAGACATTGGTTGACTACCTAAGCATGTCAGATATCTACATTACACCATATCTTGCGAAAGAACAAATTACCAGCGGTACGCTTTCGTATGCTGTTGGCGCCGGATCATGTGTATTGTCCACTCCATATTGGCATGCCGAAGAACTGCTGGCAGAGGAAAGAGGCATTCTTTTTGATTTCAAGAGCAATGAACAACTGGCAGACATACTTTCGGAGCTGTTAAACAAACCAGAAAAATTAGAAAAAATAAGGAATAAGGCTTTTTCTTATGGAAAGAAACTAACATGGCCCAAAAACGGCAAAGTATACCTGGATCTATACAAAAAAGTACGCGATACCTATTCACCCAGTGAAGTCGAGGAGACTTCCGAAATAGAACTCTCCCTTATGCCCAGGTTTGATCTGTCTCACATCTACCGGCTCACAGATGATGTAGGTATTGTTCAGCATGCAATGTATGGGATACCAAATCTTAAACATGGCTATAACCTAAGCGACAACTCACGGGGGGTATTGATGTCTGTAATGGCCTACCAGCAATTTAAAAACCCGGAAGTACTGGACCTGGTTTCAAAATATTTAAGTTACATCCACTATATGCAAAACGCTGACGGTTCTTTCCACAACAAATTGGGTTTTGACCGGAGTTACGCCGACGAACTGGGCACGGAAGATTCTTTTGGCCGGGCAATATGGGCATTAGGTTACCTGGTTAGAAACAAACCTTCAGACGCATACAAACAGGTCGCTACGGATATTTTTAACCGGTCGAAAGATCAGTTTGAGTACCTTACCTCTCTACGAGGAATAGCAGCTACGATTATCGGGCTGACATACTTCTTGCAGGAATATCCGGAGAAAGAACAAATGTTCCATGTATTGAAACATTTGACAAGAAAACTGACCGAAGCCTACGAAACTTATAAACAAAAAGAATGGGAATGGTTTGAAGATAAAATGACCTACAATAATGGAATTATACCTTTGGCGCTTCTGCTTTCTTATGAAACGGCAGAAGATCTCTATGTTTTAAACGTTGCAAAAGACACCATGGATTTTATTACGAATGTCACACTGAGCGGAGATTTCTTTCAGCCTGTTGGCAGCAAAGGATGGTATCAAAAAGGAGGTGAGATTTCATCTTACAATCAACAGTCCGTTGAGGCAATGAGCATGGTAAATCTTTTCTTCCATGGATTTCGAATTCTCAAAGACAGAAGTTACTTGTCACTATTGTTCAAATGTTATAAATGGTATCTGGGTGACAATATATTTCACATCCCTGTCTATGATCATGAAACCAGCGGATGTTACGGCGGGCTCATAAACAAAGGGGTGAACAAAAACGAGGGAGCGGAAAGCACGCTTTCCTATTTGATTTCGCACATTACCGTCCTTCAGGCACATGAACTGGAACAGATCAATTTTAATGTACATAAAAAAGAAGAGTCAAACACATAGATTTAACTTTAACAGCATATAAAGCCACTGAAGTAATTTATTCTTCTATATGTCCTTATGGTCCATATATAATTCAAAAAAATATTCCAATGGAGAAAGTAAAAAGACATCCGGAAAACCCAATCTTAACACGGAAAGACATCCCCTATCCTGTCGCAACTGTCTATAATGCCGGAGTTACGAAATTCGGAAAGAAGTATATCATGCTGTTTCGTTCAAACATTAAAAACGGCCGCAGCATTATTGGCATCGCAGAAAGTGACGATGGCTATTCGTTTGTTCCCAGAGAGAAACCTTTTCTGGAACCCACATCAAATGGTGTTTTTGGTGACTATGAAGAATATGGAGTGGAAGATGCACGAATAACCAAACTCGACGGATATTTTTACATTACCTATAGCATCTATTCCCGTTATGGTGTGAGAAATGCACTGGCAAGAACAAAAGATTTCACCGAAATTGAAAAAATCGCTATGATAACACAGGCCGATCAACGGAATGTCGTGCTTTTTCCTGAAAAAATCGACGAAAAATATGTACGCCTGGACCGCCCACATGCAGATATTAATCCGTGGGGAATATGGATTTCGTATTCACCTGATTTGATTCACTGGGGAAGATCGGAACTTTTAATCAGACCACTTCATTACCATTGGGATGAATTTAAAATGGGGCCCGGAGCCCCGCCAATTAATACACCGGAAGGTTGGTTGAACATTTTCCATGCCGGCTATTCGAATATTAACAGTACAATTTATCGGCTGGGTGTGGCTTTACACGATCTTGAAAATCCTTCAAAGATAATTGGCGTGGCAGATGAGTGGATTCTTCAACCGGAAGAACTCTATGAAACGACGGGGTATGTTCCAAATGTGGTTTTTACTTGTGGAGCCGTACCTGAAGAAGACGGCAGCATAAAAATATACTGGGGCGCCGCCGACGAAGTCATGTGTGTGGGAACAGCGAAAATTGATGAACTGATTGCTTTATGCAAAGAGAGGTCGAGGGCAGCACTTTAGGAGCATTCTGACGTTTCGGGTTGCGGGTTGCAGGTTCTGAGCCGGAAGTTACGATCTTTCGAGTGAGCCTGAAAATCATCGGATAAATAACCAGGATAGAAACCACCTAAACTATCAAATTGCAAGCAAGATCGTAACTTTTTGTTGGCTGATGACGGAATTTTGCCGAATGAAGGTGGCGGAATTGCAAATTCCGCTGAGCACCTTGTGCGTCATTCCGCTGAAGATGGGTTATGGGGTGCGGGCTGCGCGTTGCGTGTTCCGGGTTTCGGGTTCTGTATTAAAAGGGTGAAAACAGTTAAAACATCGAAAGTTTCAATGCATCCAGAATTTCATCCAGTTCAATTGTAGCCAGGCCGGTTGCGTAATCAGCCATAGCATAAGGAATAATAAGGTGATTGTTATGTATCATTGCACCGCAGGTATATACAACATTCGGTACGTAGCCATCGCGTTCCTTCTCGTTGGGTGTAAGCAGCGGCTCTTTCAGACAGCCAATAACCTTTGAGGGGTCATCTAAATCTAACAAACATGCTCCTAATGAATATTTCCTCATTGGCCCGACACCATGCGTGATCATCAGCCAGCCTTCTTCTGTTTCTATGGGAGAGCCGCCGTTTCCAACCTGAATGTATTCCCACGGATGAGTAGGTTGCTGTAACAATTTGGCGTTTTCCCAATTATTAACTTGATCGGAAAACATTATATAATTGTTCTTCCCGTCTATTCGGGAAAGCATAACATATTTCCCTTTTATCTTCCGTGGAAAAAGTGCAAGGTTTTTATCCTGGGCATTTTTCCCATAAATCGGTATAGCTTTAAAATGGTAAAAATCCTTTGTCTTGATTAATTTGGGAATAATCGTATAGCCATCATATCCTGTGTAAGTGGCATAATATTCAAAAGTTCCGTCTTCATGTTCAAACTTCACAAAGCGGGCATCCTCAATTCCTTTTTTCTCGCTTTCTCCGATAGGAAAGATAACACGTTCCGATAAATCAGTATCCATTGAAAAATTAATTTCATAATGAGAATCGGCGAGCCAGATGATTTCCTGGAGCACCTTTTGTTTTTCTACATTTATCTCATTTTTATCAATGATTTCCTGAACAACTTCTTTGATCTGTTTATAGACAAATTGTTCCGGAAGCTTATCTAAAACAAGACAATAGAGACTTTTGGGGATATCCATTTCTTCCAGTTTATTACTGAAAGACCTTTTGTGATACTGATGTCTTTTAACCCTTTGTGCCTCATCAATCATCTGACCAGGTTTCTGAACCAGAAGGTTGTTGTCCTTGTCCAAAACTCCCCTGCGGAAAACCAGGGAAGAGATGTGACCTTCTCCTGTAGCGCGAAAACTCATGATAACGCGCTTTTCTCCCTCCTCCAATCCTGACTGATCGGGATCTTCTACTATGGAAGGATTGAAAAAGGCGGCAGATTCAATAGAATATTCCATCGTAAAATAAGAGCCAATCAATAACTTTTTCCTTTCTGTCAGATCATCAACGTCAATATCCAGGTCAAAAAAGACATATTTTACTTTATTGAAGTGTTTAGTGAAAATCCGTGTCATATTTCTATGACGCTTTGAAAATTCCCTCAGTATTTGGTTAAGCGTTAATTCGGCTTCTTCATCAGGTATATTATAAATACGCATAACCAACTCCGTGGTTCGCATCGTATCTAATGGAAAAAACCTGGCAATTACTTTTTTAAAATCAGGAAGGAATGATGTATCTTTTCTTTCTACAGATAGGGCCATTGTTGTATATTTTTCTTTAAATCAATATGAAGGCAATTTAAACAATTAACGCTTATTTGACAATTTTTTTGCATAGATAAACATTGATTAATGCTGTTTTGAAAGTTATATTCATTCTGTATAAGACATTCCAATAAACACTGTTCTTTATCACAGATGACAGAATTCTCTTATTATGAAACAAAATGAGACAGATATTGTTGTATCTTATTAATTATGGAAGTTAATTAATGTTAAAATATATCTATATTATTGCAATTTTTACAAAATCTTCATTTCTTTGTAATTGAAACCAAAAAAAAATGTTTATGAAATTTAAAAATGTATTAAGTCTACTTGTTGTATCATTTCTTTTTATAAATGCAGCAGTTAGTCAAGTTCCACAAACCCAACAAGGTCAGCAACAACAAAAAGTTGACATTGAGGTAAGTGACGAAGAACTTAAAACTTTTATCGAAGTTTCAGGCGAACTCCAAAACATGCAAATGGAGATGAGGCAAAAGATGGGGCAAATAGTTAAAGATAATGGTATGGAGATGAAACGTTACCAGGAAATTGCCCGTGGAGAACAACAAGGACAAGATGTAGAAACCTCAGAAGAAGAGGAAAAAGCCTATTCTGCAATTCAGAATGAAATGGAACAAGAAAACAAAAAACTGGAGAAGAACATGGAAAAAGTATTAGATGACTATGACATGGAAAGACAACGTTTCATGGATATTAGCAAGGCATTACGCCAAGACGAAGAACTCCAGAATCGTTTTCAAGAACTCCAACAGCAACAACAACAGCCACAAAACCCACAAGAATAAGAAAATAACAAAAACACACGAAGGCTGTTTACAATATAGAAAGCTCAGCATTTTGAATGCTGAGCTTTTTATATTGTAAGGTATTTGCTACCGGTAAGATAATGTTCGCCCCCCAGATGATAAAGCAATTCACTTTCGGGTTGTGTTTTCCAGCAAAAATTGTTAAAATCGTATGAGTTTTCTTCAGCTCTTGCTCCAATAACCCTACCGACAAAAAATGTATGATCACCCGTAATGAAATGATCTTCCAGTTGACATTCGATTATTCCTAAACACTCATCTATTCCCGGTGAAAAAATATTATAGGATGGTTCCTCTGTCAAATAAAATTTTTGAAACTTATCTGTGTCTTTCCCGGATATCCTGCCACAACCATGCACTTCTTTAAGTAAGTTCTTTCCGGGAACGTTTATAGCGAATTCCCCGGCATTAAGGATCAAATCGTGGGAATATCTTTTGAAGCCCACAGATATTCCTATCAATTTCGGCTTGATGCTTAAAGGAGTTTGCCAGGCAAGGGTTATAATATTTGACTTTTCTTTGTACTTAACGGAAGCCAGGACAACGCACCCCGGATTAATCAATGAACTGGATTTTTTGATTGGAATTTCTTTTTTCATTTGAATATCATTTTATTGTATCTATTGTTACATTGTTTAATTGTTAATAAAGCTTAAACCTTATTTTTACGCGGCGTAGATGTGTCATTAAGATAATAATAAAATCGTTCCCATGTCCTCTATAAAAAACAGGTTATACGTAAAATCGCTTATCAGATGGCGCTCCAATCGGCATAACAGCTATAGGCAGCAATTTATCAATTCCAAAGAGTTTCTTTACTAAAATATCTGCATGAACCACGTTTTTCCAGTGTATAAGACAGGCTGACTCGTTCACTTAGTTGTTTGGATGGTAGTTTGATTGCTGTCATAGCTTTTTTCTTTTAAATTTAACAAAATTCAGGCGATTCTCTTCTCTTTGATAGTGTTTTTATAAGTGAAAGAATGAAACAAAGAAAATTCAGGAATTGTTCTTTTTAATAAATCAGATATAAACCATCTAAATTTATTAAATTAGAGAAAACAAATAATATTATAATCAGCTGAATTTCTGAACAAAATATATTAAAGAATGATAGATAGTGAAACCATTGACCGGATTGTTCAAACTGCAGAGATAACAGAGGTTGTTCAGGATTTTGTGAATTTAAAAAAACGGGGTACGAATTATCTTGGACTGTGCCCTTTTCATAATGAGAAAACGCCTTCCTTTAATGTTTCGCCTTCCAAGGGAATTTTTAAGTGTTTTGGATGCGGAGAAGGCGGCAATGCTGTTCAGTTCATAATGAAGCATGAACACCTGAGTTACCCCGAAGCTTTAAAATTTCTGGCCAACAAATACAATATAGAAATCAGAGAAAAAGAGCTGTCCGCAGAAGAAGTTGAAGAAAGAAATTTGCGGGACAGCCTTATCATCGTAACAAAATTCGCGAAGGAATATTTTAAAAAGAACCTGCATAACCACAATGAGGGAAAAGCCGTAGGAATGGCATATCTGAAGGAACGGGGCGTTCGTGATGATATGATCGAGAAGTTTGAGCTTGGATACAGCCTGGATCAGTGGGAGGCTTTAGCCCGGGAAGCTTCAAAAAATGGATACAAGCTGGAATATCTTGATAAATCAGGCTTGACTGTACCAAAAGAAAACCGCAGGTATGACAGGTTCAGGGCAAGAGTTATGTTCCCTATTCACAGCCTTTCAGGAAATGTTATTGGTTTTGGAGGCAGAATATTAAAAAAGGATGAGAAGACTGCCAAATACCTAAATTCACCGGAATCGGAGATTTACCACAAGAGCAAAATTCTCTATGGAATTTATCATGCCAAAAAGGCGATAACTAAACAAGACAAATGTTACCTGGTTGAAGGCTACACAGATGTTATTGCCCTGCATCAGGCTGGAATTGAAAATGTTGTTGCATCTTCAGGTACGTCACTGACAGAAGACCAAATACGTCTGATAAAACGCTTTACTCCAAATGTCACTGTTATTTTTGACGGCGATCCGGCCGGTATCAAGGCTTCGCTCAGGGGAATCGATCTTATTCTTGAGCAGGGAATGAATGTGAAAGTCTTACTGCTGCCTGAAGGTGAAGACCCCGATTCTTTTTCAAAACAACAAAACGCTACGGATTTTCAGAATTACATAAACAAAAATGAAGAAGATTTTATAACGTTCAAAACAAAATTGCTTTCTGAAGATGCGCGAAATGACCCGGTTAAAAAGTCCAACCTGATTACGGAAATTGTTCGTTCCATTTCCATGATCCCGGACGGTATCACTCGTTCGGTATATATTAAGAATTGCAGCGACATGTTGGATATTGATGAAAAAATGCTGTACGCTGAAACCAACAAGATACGCACAAACAAAGCCAAACAACAAAAACGCCAACAACAGGCGAAAGATGAAAAAGACAGGAAGAGCAATCAATCTTTAACCACTGTTCCCTCTTTTATTGAGGAAATATATTCAGAGGCACAGGAAAAGGAAATAATTCGACTGTTGCTGCAATACGGGGAAAAAGAACTGTTTTCATACAAAGAGGACAAATACTCGGATTCAAAAATAATAACCGTAGCAGAATACATTATTCAGGAAATTCTGAACGATGAACTGGAATTTAAAAATTTGATCTACAAACAAATATTCCAGGAGTACCTTGAGATTTTAAATAAAGGAAAACATCCTGACCAACACTATTTTATTCATCACGAAGTGGAAGAAATCAGTAAACTGGCAGCAGATTTATTGAGCCCGACCTATGAATTGAGCGAATTTTTTACAAAACGAAGCGGGTTGCATATCGAAACTGAAGAGATGAAATTAAAGATGCTCGTACCTGAAGCAATCATTACCTACAAAAGAAAAATACTCGAAAAAGCCCGCCAGGATAAGATTAAAGAATTAAAGGAAGCGCAAAAACAAAATGTTGATGATGAAAGAATGAACACCATCCAAAAAGAATTTCAAACAATATCCAATGCTATTAACGACATCTCAAATGACCGGGGTTGGGTAGTTTTCGGATAAAAGAAGTTGCAGTTGCAGTGGCAGAAGGCGGTAGGCAGTAGGCAGAAAGCAGTAGGCAGTAGGCGGTAGGCAATAGTTAAGTATAAGCATCAAGACGAAATATCAGAAAATTCCATGCCAAAAGCTAAAAGCAAAAAGCTACAGGCAAATTAAAGTGGCAGCAGGCGGTTGTTAAAGTTTTTTGGTTTCTTTTCTACCAGCCGTGGAGGAGGATTTCATTACGCCCGTTTTAACATTGCCATAATTGTCAAATACAAAGTTGTTAGAGATTATAATTGTAAGGATAACACTTATCACAGTAGAAACAAAAATTGCCATCATTAGCATGATCTGATATTTTATTGCCACATTTGGGCTTGAGCCACCGAGAATCTGGCCGGTCATCATTCCGGGCAGTGAAATCAATCCTATTACAGAAATACTGGCAATAAGAGGATTAAAAGCAGTACGCAGGGCTTCACGCATAAAAGGAATCAGCGCTTCGGAACGTGTGGCGCCATTTGCAAGATAATAGCGATATAACGTAATTTCTGAGTGTAGCTTCCTGTAAAAAGTATTCAACCCGAGAATATTTGTTTTCAGGCAATTTCCTAAAAGTATGCCGCTAATAGGAATAAAATAACGTGACTCAAAAACATAGTCCAGTTCTATAATAAAACCAAGAAAATAGAGGTCGATTAAAAACAAACTTATGGCAAGTGATATGAAGAGCGGTATGAGAAAATATTTTCTCTTCAATGAAGCCCGCTGAACGATAGTAAAAGCAGCAACCACCAACATAACCACCCACCATGCACTGTTTACCCAGGCATTATTGTATTCAAAAAGAATCTCCAGGTATAATCCAACCACTAAAAGTTGTACTGTCATTCTCAGTACAGCGACCAAACTGTCTTTAACAAGGTTGGTTTTATAATGATAAAAGGCAACAACCGGAATGACTATAAGAAGGTAACCCAGAAACAGGTTGAAGTAGCTTATATCAATTGTTTGGTGCATAGTCCTCAATATTGATGTTTTTGTCTGAGCGTTTTATCCATGTTGGATGATGCGATGTCGCTATTATTGTCTTATCTGTTTCCTTAAAAAAAAGATCAATAACTTTGGCAATCGTGTTTTCATCTAATCCTTTTGTGGGTTCATCCAGCAGTATAAGATCTTTTTTTAATAAGAAGACCGAGGCAAGTAAAATTCGTTGTTTTTGCCCACCTGAAAGCTCCCCAAAATCTTTTTCATAAGATGATTGTGATAAATTCAGGTAAGAAAAGATTTCAAAGATCTTTTCGTTTGACGGGCGATTTTCTTTGTTTTGCCTGAAAGTAAAAGGTTCAAAAAAAATATCTTTAGCCTGCCCAATGGAAAAAGAAATCTCCTGAGGCAGAAAAGCTGTCTTACTTCTGATTTCCTGAACGGTATCCTGATTTAGCTCCTTATCCATGATTGAAATTTCACCGGAAGAACAAGGAACAAAGCCCAGCAATGCATTCAGGAAAGTTGTTTTTCCTGTACCGGAATCTCCTGTAATAACGACTTTATCACCGGGAGCAATATAGGTGTTGAGATTTTTAATGATTGGTATATTATCGTAACTGATATTAAGATTTTCTGTTATTACGGCAGACATATTTTGTAAATTTGTCGTCAGAATTTAAGATAATAAAGTTATAAAGTTACATTACTTTTCACAATATAGAGAAATGATTTGTTTATTATAAAATAGATGTATGGTAAGGACTATTCTGGTTGGCTTTTTGTTGGGAATTGAGATGATTTTTGTGCTCATCCTGTTTTTGATTTATTTAGTTTTAGAAACGTTTTCAAAAAAAACGGCAAAAAAATTTGTTTATATAACCTCCCGCTATTGGTCAATTCAAGCTCTTATTCTTGGTGGGATAAAACTTGAGGTGAATGGCAGGGAAAATTTGCCAGAGTCGAATCAAGTTGCATTCGTCAGCAATCACCAGAGTTATTTGGATATCCCGGTTCTTTTGGCTGCTATTCCAAAGTTCATTGGCTTTGTTGCAAAAACGGAGCTAAACAAAATGCCTGTTATTAATATCTGGATGAGAGCGCTTAAATGTGCATTGGTTGACCGAAAGAACCCGGCAGAAGCCATAGAAAAAATTCAATCGCGCATAAAACTCGTCGAAAAAGGTTATCCTGTCGTAATTTTCCCGGAAGGAACAAGATCTCAGAACGGCAGCCTGGGAAGATTCAAAACTGCAGGACTGCGGTTGTTTTATGAATCTGATTTAATATTAGTTCCTGTAACTATTGACGGGAGCTATAAAATATTCGAAAATAGCAATACCATAAAAAAGGGAAAAATAACAGTAACGATTCACCCTGCAATATATAATAAAAAAGAAGTAGCTGAGGATTATCAAAAAATGACCGGGTACTGTAAGCGTCAAATTCAGAGTGGCTTTGCTCATGATTGATTTTTTTTTGCATCAGGCACAGGATATAGAATTCATTTCATTTCTTGCAATGAGATAATTGAAGTAAATTGAGTTGACTGAGTTAATTGAGTAAATTAAGTAGGCAGTTGCAGAAGGCAGCCCGGGAAAACCTGACAGCGCCTTCAAGGCCTGTCTGCGTTTAAACAGAGAAAAAGAAAGCAGCAGGCAGCAGAGAAAATTTGACCTCACTTTTTAATCATTTCTTCATTTTTCGGGGTTTCGCTTTCCTTAATTCTGTCGTTAATTTCTTGCAATTCAAGCTATTGTCTGCTTCTGAATAGGCAGGTTCAGAAGTAGAAGATAATCTTAAAAACTCTTTTTTTTAGCTGAAAGAAAAGTAGTTAGTAGCCAGTGGTTAGTAGCGATTTGGCAACAGTTAAAGGCTATAGAATTCATTTCTTGGCTAGCAATGACTACCTGCATATGAAAATTATTTAACTTTTACGACCTCTACCATCTACTATCTACCATCTACTATCTACTTCTCATTTAATTGATGATCGTTTTAATATTTACTTTTACTCCTGAAATTGCCTGAATACGCCTAAATAATCAGGAAATTCCCCACTAAAGGCAAAAAGCTAACAACCAAAGGCAAATGACTATTCCGGTAAAAAAAAATGCAAAACCCTAAAAATTAGCCCTCAACTCCATCTGCCCTGTATGTATTGCGTTCGACTTCTCTGAAATTCTTCCGTTATAGCGAAGATTAAGCTGTAAGTTCTTGTAAATATCCTTTTGGAAAGTTACATTCCATGTGCCATTTTTTCCGGGCTTCAATCCTTCCAGCATTTCATAAGCAATTGATGAATTTGCAGAATAAGGATACTTGAAATAAATAAAATCTGCTCCAAACTGAAGATTAAAATCTTGTATATTACTCCAGCGCAAAGAAGCACCAATATTATGTTTTTTTGCATTCTCCTCTCCCATGCGGTTGTCTTTATCCTGAAAAACATAATTCAGCTCCCATCTAATATTTGAAACGGGTTGATATTTGAAGGTTACATCATCTTTGTAGCTTCTAATGTTATAATCCGTATTCTTAAAATATTCCGATTCCTGACGTTTTTGACTCTGACTTGCCTTGTTGATGAGAGAAATATTTTCATTAACATTCCAGTGGATTTGTATTCCGTGTTTAAGAGCTCCCTTTCTTTCCATACCATTCACCATGGAAGATTTGTCTTCTGTTTGCAGAAAAATATAATGAACTTGATAGACAGGATTGTTTCTATTATAGGTTAATCTGTTCCGGATACTCGTACTTGTTGATATAATATTGGTATCCTGAAATGAATGATTAAAAGGATTTGCATTATCCCAAATGTCAGTATTTTGAGTTTTACGATTAATGTTGTAAGAAACCTGGTTAGATAATTTTCTGATTTGTTTGACCAGGCCTGTATCCTTTTTTATAAGCTTTTCGGGGAATATGTTCACCGTTTGATTGAACTCGTTATGCCTGGTTTTGATATAGTCCCCGGAAGGACGGTAAACTCTGATGTATTTTGCTTCATCCTGAAAATTTGCCTCTTCAAATTCATCCAACTCTTTTACATCATTTGAATTGTAGTCAGTCCACGTATAGACTCCCTGGCCTGCCGGAACTTCCAAATAAGTAAATTCGCGTTTGGGTTCCAAGCCGGAACCTATCTCCCAGAATATTGAAGTTGAAAGAAATGATTTAAACCAGTTTCCGCTGTGTTCGATCCTACCGGTTAAATTTTCTTCCGGCTTAAGCTCTGAGAAGGTGCTGTCACTTATTTCCAGTTCACGGTAAGTTAATTTTGAGGTCAGAGAATGATTTTCAATAGAGCGAATGTTGTATCCGATATTTGCATCTCTGGCCGATGTAATTTCTTTTAAATCAGCGCCTACCGGAGCAAGATCATCCCTGAGTTTATAACTGGCAAAATAGTTGTTGGCAGAAGTATCCGGTGTAGTTATGTAAAGCTCCCATGATGAAAAAGCGGCACTGTTTGGATTGAGTGTATCCGTGGAATTTTCTTTCCACCTGTTGTGTTCTCCTTCGGGCCTGATTCCCACAATAAAATGGTTGAAAGAATGGCTAATGTCTCCGCGGTATCGAATAAACCTTGTACTATGCTGATTGCTCTCCGTATTAAGGATATTTCCCCACAGATCAATTTTAAAGTCGCCTTTATTGACCAGCGTACTGAACTGATTTTTATAACCCTCATAATTTCCGGGATATTGAAGAGATTCAAACTGATAGTTGACTTTTCCAAGTTTATTTCCCGTAAAATTAATGTTGCCTTTTAGAAGATGCTCATCCGAAGAAAATCTTTGATTTCCCAGGTTCCAGTCGCGGTCAAATTCAATCGTTTTAATTCTTCCTACAGGACGAAAATTTTTGTGCTGTCCCCGATAAGCAAGGTCTGCTGTTATTTGGCTTTCTGATGTATCTGTGAACTGAAAATCTCTGCTTATGTCAAATTTCATTGCATAACCCTTGTCGTCGTGCTGATCTTTCGATGAAAATGTGTTTTCGTCATTATTGCTAAAAGCGAGTTCATAAGAAGTAGTTGTAAATGAATCTATTCGGGTTTTGCCACCAGCCTGAATGATTTGATGTTTAGCCGGCGCTGAAAGACGTTTTACGGGAGAATATTCTCCCTGAGGTTCGCCGTTTTCAGGCGGCATCCATTTGTAAACTCTTCCATTGGCTGAACTTTGGGCAATAACATAATTGCCTTCTCCTTGGCCGGTGTAGGAAAAGCCTACTTTGTATTTCGCTAAATCCGGATCCGTAGAATATTTATAAACACTATAAGTTTGACCATTTACGGTTGTATCGACTTTCTTATATAAAATCCGGTCATTGTTATATTCCACAGTATCTACATACGGAACAACTGCCTGATCCAATTGGTCGCCGGCATCGGAAAGCATCCGTTTTTGATCATCTGTAAGGTCTTGCGACAAGGTCTGATTTTTCGCATCGCTTTCACTGTAAAAATTGATCCAGAACTTACTTTTTTCTGTTTTAATTTTATTTTTAGAAAAAACTGAAAATCTTGCAAAGCTTCGTATTGCATATTCAAACTCTACCTTTATCCGTTTGTCCCTTGTTATTGGCTGATTTGAGGTAAATGTCAACTCCGCTGTGTTGTAATGGATCGTATAATCATTTTGTTTTCCTCGTTTTAGTCGTTCACCGTCAATGTAAACCCTCTCACTGCCTGCCAGAATAGTTATCTGGCTTTCACCTTCACATCCTGTCAGTCGATAAGGCCCTTGATTTCCTTCTTCCCCCTGAAAGGATTTATTGCAGTATTTTCCTTTTGAAACAGCCCCAGCCAAAGATGACTCTAACTGGGAATTCTTTCCCAAATCAAATTTATGTTTTATGTCACCGCCTTTGACTTTGCGCTGGAAATTCATGTATCTGCCCGTTGAATTTGCAATTTCAAAATCTCCGCCCGTTAATTGGGTTTGTTCGTTGTAAATTTTCATATAGACTTTATCCAACTGTTGAATTTCCTGTGTTGTACCATCCGGCTCAATTGGAATATTGTCATCTGATATGACACCGGCGATTTTCAGATTGTCGGTTAACTGACCGGAAAGCTGAAGATTTAAAGTGGAATTTAAATTAACATCCTGATTGTTGCCTACAGTCAAGCCTCGCCCTATACTCCCTGATTGAATAATGTCATTGGGATTAAACGGAGAACTCCCTTTGCTTTTTGTTTGCGATTGAATTTTTTCATAGGTAAAAGCCTCATCCGGTATTTTCTTATCGTCAGCAAATCGTTTTTCAAAGTATGATTTGGAAAATTTTTCTGGAAATACCCGGTAAGTTGCTGTAAGCGATTCATAATTTTCAACCAATTTGTCCTGAAGAATTAATTCTGACTTCCAGTATTTAATATTGTACAGAGAATCCGGGATAATATTCTGATCATACTTTAAAGTAAAAGTTCCGGGAACCAGGCTTAAACTATCAATAGTAATGGTATCTTCAGAAACCCGGACAGATGTATTACGATGGTTGCTTATGCTCTGAGAATAAGCGCAATATGGCAGCAAAAAAACCAAAAATACAAGTGTCAGGGATTTTTTGATGGGTATCATTAGGGTATATTGCTATTTATTCAAATACATAGAACGAATAGAATCCGGAATTATTTGTTTTTATTGATGCAAAAAGGCCTCCAGCTGCGCTGAAGACCTTGGATTGTAAAGTTTAGGGTTATAGGGTATCAAGAAAAGCGTTTTGCTTGGTATAAAAGTAAAAAATATTTTTTAATAACAAAAAAATGTCTTAATTAATCCAACTTTTGGAAGCGTATAAAAAAACACCTGTAATTAATACTCTGAAAAACAATCTATTGAAACGCAATCTTCATAAATTATTTTTTAAAATTTTTTGTCAATTTCTATTTCTGTAATTTTGGTGAAAATTTAGAGAATTTTATGAAGTTACTTTATTACATTGTCATTCAAACCTTTGGCTTATTACTCCGACTCGCTTCAATGTTCAATCATAAAGCTCGCCTTTTTGTAAACGGGCGAAAAAAAATATTTAAGAACCTCCGGGAATTTTCCGACGGTGAAAAAGTGGCATGGTTTCATTGCGCATCTCTGGGGGAGTTTGAGCAAGGCAGAGTATTAATTGAAAAGATAAAAAAACAATCTCCCGATTATCGTATACTGCTCACCTTTTTTTCACCTTCGGGGTATGAGATCCGAAAAAATTATCAATTCGCAGATTACATAACCTATCTCCCGCTTGATACTCCAGGAAACGCACGTAAATTCATAAAACTTGTCAAACCAGACAAAGCATTTTTTATAAAATATGAGTTTTGGTACTTTTTCCTCCGGGAACTGAAAAAATCGCATGTTGACACTTACCTTGTTTCAGGAATATTTAGAAAGGAACAGTTTTTCTTCAGATGGTACGGAAAAGCATTTCGTAAAATGATCGATTGGTTTGACTACATTTTTGTTCAGGATCATTCATCATATAATTTGTTACAGTCTTATGGCTATACGAATGTCGCCATATCCGGTGACACAAGGCTTGACAGAGCAGTTGACCTGGTTAACAATGCTGAAGAAATGCCATTAGTCAGCATTTTTAAACAGGAGCAGCTTCTTTTTATAGCCGGAAGCACCTGGCCCAAAGACGAAGAAATACTGATCAGATTCTACAGAGAGCATAGTAAACCCTTTAAAATGATCATCGCCCCGCATGAAGTCCATCTGTCAAATATTGAACGCCTGATGAATAACCTCAAAGAATATGTTGTAATTAAGTATTCTGAAGCCAATGAAAATAATATTGCCGGCGCTGATGTATTAATCATTGATAGTATAGGTTTGCTCTCAGCACTTTATCGTTACGGAGAGTTTGCCTATATCGGCGGAGGCTTTGGGAAAGGAATTCACAACTTGCTTGAAGCTGCTACATGGGGAATTCCTGTTGTTTTTGGCCCGAATTACCATAAATTTAAAGAGGCACATGAATTAATCAATTTAGGCGGCGGTTTTTCTATCAATTCTTACGAATCATTAAAATCTACTTTCAATGAATTCCTTCATGATTCTAATTTTTTAAACAACGCAGGGAATGTAGCAAAACAATATATAGAAGAAAACTCCGGGGCTACAGATATGATTTTCAAGAAAACCTTCACTCAACATTCCTGATTTATCTGTACATCAGTCGCATCCTATACTTAAAACTGATAAGCCTTGCCAATTCGTGAAAATAGCAGATAAAAGTTTTTTTAAAATTATTACAACCGATTTTTATCTGAAACGTCTTAATAAAGAGGATGTGATCAAATGGGTATAACCTATACAATTAAACTTAATGATAAATTGAGTGTGTTCATTTTAAGCTTAAACGTAAACAATTGAAATTCAATAAATAACATTTCGCAAAGTAAGATTTATTTTTTTGGGGGGGGCGGCTACTCAGAATAAAATTTAAAGCAGCTATAATCTTCTATTATTATGTATTTATAGTTGTTTTTGTTTTAGACGGGAGTGAGCTAAATCACCGATAAGCGGTCGTGAATATCATTGGTTATTAATTGAAATGAGAAGTATATCAACGTATATTTAACCACGAATTATTTATAAAAGATTGAATTTTATGAGAAGAACACTTCTCTTTTAATTCGATTCTAATCAAACACTTACAAATGATATTTAAAAGGATTTTATATTATAATCTGTTAACTGTTTTTTTGATACTCGGTGTTTCATCTATATATGCACAAAATCCAAT
>JBNJFT010000023.1:0-2020 GCA_051747065.1 Bacteroidota bacterium
GTACTGGCTATAGATGCACACATTGATACCGTTGATACTGGTGATGTTTCCCAATGGGACTTTGATCCGTTTTCCGGGGAAATTAAAGACGGCCACGTTCATGGCAGGGGAACAGTAGATCAAGAAGGAGGCGCTGCTTCAATGATAACCGCAGCCCGTATTCTTCAGGAAATGAATTACGATGGTGACTGGACGATATATTTTACCTTTACAATTATGGAAGAGGATGCCGATGGATTGTGCTGGCTTTATCTTATTGAAAAGGAAAATTTAAAACCGGATTATTGTGTGATTACCGAGCCCACCAACCTCAATATTTATCGTGGGCACCGCGGGCGTATGGAAATGGAAGTGTATTTCAAAGGCCTTTCTGCGCATGCCTCGGCTCCCGATAGAGGTAAAAATACGATTTACAGTGCTTCACGTTTCGCTGTTAAATTAGAGGAATTAAATGAGAAACTTAAAACCGATGAATTATTGGGCAAAGGAACGTTGGCTCCTACTGTTTTTAAAAGTGATGCCCCTTCACTTTGCGCAATACCTGACAAAACCAATATCCATATTGACAGGCGCCTGACCTGGGGAGAAACTAAAGAGTCGGCAGTTAAAGAAGTTTCCGATTTGCTTGGTGAGGATGCTGAAGTCGAAGTTCCTCTCTATGAAAAACCCAGTTATAAGGGCACTGTTTTCAAACAGGAGCAATATTTCCCCACATGGAAAGTCGAAGAGAATCATCCATTGATACAATCCGGCGTTAAAAACTTTAAAGGCCTTTTTGAAAAAGACCCAGTGGTGGATAAGTGGACCTTCTCAACAAATGCCGTTGCAGTTTGCGGTCGGTATGAGATACCTTGTCTGGGTTTTGGCCCGGGTAATGAAGTGATGGCGCATGCACCAAATGAAAAAACACCAATAGAACATTTGGATAAGGCTGCCGCTTTTTATGCATTACTTCCCTATACGCTTGAAGGCTAAGGAAAATAGAAAAGAATGATTAATAAATTACGAACCTAAACACAATACAAATATGAATTTAAAAGGAAAAGACCTCATAACATTTCAGGATTGGACGAAAGAAGAGATTAATTATTTACTGGAATCTACCGCTGACTTAAAGAAGCGGTATAAGAACGGTGAAGTCTTCGATTACCTGAAGCAGAGAACGTTGTTTATGATATTTTTTGAGCAATCCACCCGTACCAGAAATTCTATGGAAGCGGCTATGACTCAGCTTGGTGGCCACGCTCACGACCTGACCAAAGGAAAAATGCAGATTTCCCACGGGGAAACAGTAAAAGATACAGGCAACGTTCTTGGCCGAATGGGCGAGGGAATTGCTATTCGTAATTGTTTCCACGAAATTGGGAATCAGTATCTCAAGGACATAGCAAAGTATTCTGATGTTCCAATGATTTCTATGCAGGATGATATCTACCATCCTTTGCAGGTTATTGCCGATTATCTTACAATTAAGGAGCATTTTCAAAAATCTGAAAAGTTAAAAGTTTCCATTTTGTGGACTTATGCTACTTCACATGCCAAGCCGCTTTCTGTGCCTCAGTCACAGGTGCTCTTCTTTCCAAGATTTGGTATGGACGTTACCGTAGGAATGCCTGAAGAATTCCCTTTGCAGGATGATATTGTTGAACAGGCAAAGAAAAATGCAGCCGAAAACGGTACCAACCTTACTTTCACACATAATAAAGAGGAAGCAGTGAAAGGTGCCGATATTGTAATCCCAAAAAATTGGGGCGGTTTCGGATATTTTGATAAATGGGAAGATACAGATAAGAATAAAGCTATCATGAAAGAAAATCTGGAAAAATATCCGGAATGGATTTTAGATGAAAAGCTTTATTCCATGGCAAATAAAGATGCAAAAATTATGCATGCACTTCCTGCTGACAGAGGAAAAGAAGTAACAGACGAGGTGCTTGATTCCCCGAATTCTATTATTTATGATGAAGCCGAGAACAGATTGCATACGGCAAGAGGGCTTTTAAAAGAATTAATGGGGTAA
>JBNJFT010000023.1:2120-19667 GCA_051747065.1 Bacteroidota bacterium
ACAGACGAGGTGCTTGATTCCCCGAATTCTATTATTTATGATGAAGCCGAGAACAGATTGCATACGGCAAGAGGGCTTTTAAAAGAATTAATGGGGTAAAAAAATTGATATTATGGAGTTTGTTTATAAATGTAGCGAATGTGGAAAGGAATATCCGATAGAACCGGATGTTATGCTGTGTTCTGTTTGTCAAAAAGAACAGGAAAAGAACCGGCCTTTGCGTGGTATACTGGAGGTAGAGATGAAAGGTTCTTTATCTGAAAACAGCTCCATTTATGATGTTTTACCGGTTGATAAAAGTTATTTTCCGGAATTGCCGGTAGGAAATACTCCACTTTGGCAGCCGCATAATTTACGGGAAAAATTGGATTTGCCTAATCTTTTTATTAAGGATGATACAGTCAATCCAACTGGTTCTTACAAAGACCGGGCATCGTGGCTGGTAGCCGCTTTTGCCAAAAAGTGGGGTATAACAAATATCACTGTGGCTTCCACAGGGAATGCAGCCTCCTCTATGGCAGGGATTGGCGCTGCCGCTGGTTTAAAAGTAATGATATTTGTTCCCGAAAATGTACCTGAAGCCAAACTTATTCAGTCACTGCAATATGGAGCTAAAGTGGTTTTGGTAAAGGGAAGTTATGATAATGCGTTTCAGCTTTCGATGCAGTATAAGGCTTCGGGAAATTCATTGAACCGCAATACGGGCTTTAATCCTTTGACTATTGAAGGAAAGAAGACCGCAGCTTTTGAATTGTATCATCAGTTAAAAAACACTCCGGATTATATTTTTGTACCAACTGGCGATGCGGTGGTGCTTAGCGGAGTTTTGAAAGGGTTTAAGGACCTGAAAAAGCTGGGATGGATTAAAAATTTTCCTAAAATCATAGCTGTGCAGGCTGAAAATAGCGATGCTTTGACCAGAGCTATGGAAAGAGGAGATTTCGGGGAGCCGGTTAAGGCAAATACACTTGCCGACTCTATCAGTGTAGATGTGCCGGCTAATGGTTATTATGCCTTGCGTGAATTGAAAGAAGCTGGTGGAAGTTGTGTCAGGGTTTCTGATCAGGAAATTCTGAAAGCACAGCGAGAGCTTTCGTCCACAACAGGATTGTTCGTTGAACCTTCTTCTGCCGCCTCTATGGCGGGGCTACTCAAAATGAAGAACCAAATGCCTGAAGATGCAACAACTGTTCTAATGGCTACGGGTAGTGGAATGAAGGATATTGAATCCGCAGGGAAAGGTGTGGAAATACCAAAAAAATCTATAGAAAAACTGGAGGATATCGATGATTGAGGCAGTAGTACTTGCAGCTGGTTTGTCTTCGCGGGTGAGTCACTATAAAATGACTTTGCCGCTGGGAGAAAAAACCGTAATAGAACACACGGCCGATACCTTATTGGAGGTGTGCGATAACGTGATTGTTGTCGCAGGACATAAAGCACAGGAATGTGAACAGGTTTTGCACAATCGCAAGGGTGTCAGAATAGTTGAAAACCCGGATTTCCGAAAGGGTATGTTTTCTTCTGTCCAGTGCGGGGTCAAGGAATTAAGTTCTGATACGTTTTTTGTCCTGCCAGGCGATCAACCAATGATTCAAAAGCAAACGCTAACAAACCTCCTGGAAACTGAGGGTAAAATTGTTAATCCTTCCTTCAAAGGAAAGAAAGGGCATCCGGTTTTGTTCCGCAATGACTGTCGTGAAGGAATTCTTGCTATGCAGGAAGATGGTATTCTTAGAGATTTTATTCACAGTCGAAAAGCCAAAATTGTTGAGATTGAGGACGAAGGAATTATACTGGATATTGATACAGATGAAGATTATGAGTATATTAAAAATAAGTTTTTTGAAAAAGGATAAAGATGGATAAATCAATAAGTTCTTCCATACCAAGGTTGGATGCGGAAAAGAAAATTTCCGGGCAGGCAGAATATATCGCTGATATGGAATTGGAAAACTACGTGCATGCCAGAACTGTGCGTAGCAGCAAAGCACATGCAATGATAGAAGCAATACATCTGCCGGAATTACCAGATGGTTATGAGGTAATTGATAAAACAGATATTCAGGGAAATAACAGGATGCAAACGGTGGTGTCTGATCAACCTGTTTTTGCTGAAGATGAAGTGCATTACATCGGCCAGCCTATTTTACTTATTATCGGCCCTTCCAAAGAAAAAACCGCCGAACTGGCTTCCCGGGTTGAAGTTGAGTACCGTGAGCTATCACCAATTACAACAATTGAAGAAGCAGAAGAAAAACAGGATATTCATGTTGAGTATGACTATTCGAAAGGAGATCCGAATGAAGCTTTTGTTAATGCGTCAAAAATCATCACTGACGAATACCACACAGGCCGGCCCGAACATCTTTATCTGGAGACCAATGGTGTAATTGCTAAATATCACAATGGAAAAATTACCATTTACGGATCTATACAATGCCCCTATTTTGTTAAAAATGCAATAATTGAAGCTACGGGGTTCAATGAAGATAAGGTTCAAATCATTCAAACTGTTACCGGCGGTGCTTTTGGCGGAAAAGAGGAGTATCCTTCTCTGTTAGCTGCGCAGGCAGCTACGGCAGCGCTAAAAACAAACAAAACTGTCAGGCTTATTCTTGACAGAAAAGAAGATATTGAAGCTACAACAAAGCGGCACCCGTCGATACTGAAATATCGCGTAGCATTGAATGAAAAAGATGAAATTACTGCCCTCGATATCGATGTTTCGTTTGATGGAGGAGCTTTTGCTACAATTTCACCTGTAGTGTTGCAACGAGGCATTTTTACGGCTACGGGAGTTTATTCTTTTCCAAATCTGCAAGTGACAGGAAGAGTTGTTAAAACCAATACAGTTCCTTCCGGTGCTTTTCGTGGATTCGGTTCTCCGCAGGTTCTTTTTGGAATAGAGCAGCTGATGAACCATATGGCTTATAAAACCCAGGAATCATCGCTTGAGTTTAAAAAACGGTATTTTTTGAAAAAAGGTGATGCTACTTCCACAGGTGGCAAGATGTGGTCGGATGTTAAAATCCTCGAAGTCCTTGATAAAATTAATGCTATGTCTGGTTATGAGAAGAAGAAACCCAATCCCGGAAAAAATAAAGGAGTTGGTATTTCTTTTTTCCTTCATGGTTGTGGGTTTACCGGAAAGGGAGAAGTAAATATAAATGCAGAAGTTTATTTGAGGAAGAAAGGGAATAAAGTAGGTATTTATACTTCTAACGTTGAAATGGGGCAGGGAGCATCAACCACCCTTATAAAAATAGTTGCTTACAGCCTTTCTATACCGGAGGCTGATGTAGAATTTGTCACACAGGATACGGATAAGGTACCTGATTCAGGCCCTACTGCAGCTTCGCGGACAGCTATGATTATCGGAGGGCTTGTAAAAAAAGCCTGTAATAGGCTATTGGAAAAGTGGGACGAAGAAGAAACAGAAGTGAAAGAGGTATATAAGCATCCGGATTATGTGAGTTGGGATAATGATAAGTTTCAGGGCGACGCTTATCCTGTTTATTCCTGGGGAGCTAATGTAGCGGAAGTGGAAGTTGATCCGGTAACTTGTGAACTTAGAGTGGAAAAACTATGGGCTGTATTTGATATTGGAGTAGCCCTGGACGAAGATATTATAAGAGGACAGATGCAAGGCGGTATGGTGCAGGGACTTGGCTATGCCTATCTTGAAAAATTGACCAACGAGAAAGGCAAACTTGATCAGCTTAATCTTACGGATTATACCATTCCCACCTCCGTAGATGTACCTGAAATTGAATGTGATTTTGTAGAGAATCCTTACGAATTCGGACCTTACGGGGCTAAATGTGCCGGAGAGCTGCCTTTGAGCGGTGTAGCTCCTGCTTTGGCAGAAGCTGCAGAACAGGCACTGGAAATAAAGGTCGGCCAAATACCAATGACACCTGAATATTTAAAAGCCAGGAAAAATGAAGATTGAATTTACATTAAATAATAAAGCTGTAAAAGTTGACTTACCACCAGAACATCGATTGTTGGATGTTTTAAGAGATGAATTTGGGTTAAAAAGCCTGAAGGAAGGTTGTGGTGAAGGAGAATGTGGTGCTTGTGCTGTTTTACTTGACGGAAATGTTGTAGCATCTTGTATCCTGCCAATCGGTAAGGTGAACGGGCACTCTGTTGAAACAGTAGAAGGAATCCGTGAAAGCGGAAGTTTTAAGACAATACAGGAAGCTTTTAAAAAGGCCGGAGCAGTGCAATGTGGTTTTTGTACCCCGGGTATGGTTGTTTCCACAGAAGCTTTGCTGAGAAATAATAGCAATCCAACTCAGGAAGATATTAGAAATGCAGTAACCGGCAATCTTTGCCGTTGTACAGGTTATAATATGATAATTGAAGGAATCAGATTAGCGGTTCAAAAGCGGGAGGAAAAATGAGCGAAGGATATATCCCGGAAACACTTGAGAAAGCGCTGGAAATAATGACAGCCAATAAGGTTATTCCAATAGCCGGTGGAACAGATTTGATGGTACAGCACCGGAGGGAAGGCGGAATTTCCCCACGGTTTGAAGAACCTTTGCTGTTTCTTGATAAAATTGATCGGTTGAAACACATTGAAAGCAATCCGGAACAGCTTGTAATAGGCTCAGGAGTTTTGTTGAAAGATTTGATTGATGACAACCGAATTCCAAATGTGCTTAGAGAAACTGCCCGGCAAATGGCTGCCGTAACTACCCGCAATGTTGCAACAATTGGCGGAAACATTAGTAATGCTTCACCAGCCGCAGATACACTTCCGTTTTTATATGCAGCCAATGCGTCAATTGTTTTACAGAGTTCTGAGAATGTAAGAGAGATGCCAATTGAGGATTTTGTAACCGGACCCGGACAGTCTTGTAGGAAATCTGATGAATTGCTGATTGAAATCCGTATTCCCCGGGAAAGTTTTGATGTGGAGTATTACCGGAAAGTGGGAACGCGAAAAGCTATGGCTTTGTCGAAAATTTCTTTTGCAGGTATGGCATCATTTACTGATGGGAAACTCAGTGACATTCGGATTGCATTAGGGGCTGTGGCTCCAAAAATTGTCAGACAGAATGACCTGGAAAATCGGCTAAAAGGTTTGTCTCAAAAAGAGATTGAGGAATTACTTCCGGAAATCCGAAAAGGTTATGCGAAACATATTCAGCCTATTGACGATGCCCGCTCCACAAAGGAATACAGGAAATCAGTCAGTCTGGACATGATTCAGGCTTTTATTGAGGATAAAGTTTTAGAAAACAAACAATTAAAATAGATTGTATTTTTAAACCAAAATGCGAATGCCACGCAGAAAGGTTTTTATAGATATATATGATTTTATATGTCTTATAAGTGATAAGAATTATTAGTTTAAGAGGTTAATTTATAGTATTGTAGCTAATGCAAATTTTAGATAAATTCATAAAAGATATACCGGAAATTGCTGTCGATGAAGTGCTTGTAGGCGCTTTTTCAACGCTTGTTAAAGCCGGAAATGCGCAAGGAATTGCCAGTACATTGAAAGGCAGCAGTCCGCACGAACATATCGAAGGTTCAGGAAATTTCAGAAGTCTGTCTTTACATGAATTGGCTAAGTTTATTTATTCAGAATATACTTTAAAGGCCTCAATTGGAATGGCAGCAATTAATGCATGGATGTCTGTTTATGAGCGGCCTTATCAGAAGCTCAAAGCCCAAAATCTTATCTATGAAAAAGGCAATGGTAAAACTGTTGGAGTGATTGGGCACTTCCCTTTTCTGGAAAATCTGGAGGGAGTAGGCAAATTATTTATTTTTGAAAAGTCCCCGATAGATGGCGATCTTACCGAAGAGGATATCAAAACTTATATGCCGGAGGCTGATGTGGCTGTTATAACCGGAACTTCCTTGATAAATCATACTTTCGGGGAAATTATGCAATATGTCCGTGATGATGCTTACAAAATTGTGATGGGACCCTCCACTCCGCTATCACCTGCTTTATTTGAGTATGGAATTGATGCAGTTTGTGGTACGATGGTAAAGGATTATGAACTTTTGAAGCGGTGTGTGATGGAGGCTGTTCCTGTAAAACATTTGCAAGGAAAAGAATTTGTAACCTGGTTAGCTGATGATAATGCCAATGCAGGTGAACAAAAGAAAAAGAGTTACTCGAATAATATGACTAGATAAAGGTATGGAAGATATTTATAAAAAAGTATGGGAATTGCGGCACAGCGGTCAGGATGGAGTACTGATAACAGTTGTGAAAAAAGAGGGAGAAGGCCCTGCCTTGGCCGGGAATAAGATGCTTGTGTATGAAGATGGATCTTCTATTGGAACAGTAGGAGGCGGAAATCTGGAGTATCTTGCTGTAAAAAAGGCCAAAGAGGTGATGCAATCCGGAGAAAATGCGCTTGAACAATTTAATTTGTCTAAGGATGAGGGTGAGGGCAGAAAAACCGGTATGGCTTGTGGCGGAAAGGCAACGTTGTTTTTTGAAGCATTAATACAGCAGAAAAGGGTTTACATATTCGGGGCCGGACATATCGGTAAAGCGCTCTTTGAATTGCTTGGCAAACTTGATTTAAACGTAACAATAGTTGATGACAGGCAGGAAATGATTGATGCGCTCACACAGGAGGGAGAAAAGGTACATTCCAGTTTCAGCCGTTATATGGATGAAACAAACTTTAGCAAAGATCCTTATTTCTTGCTTGCAACCTATCAACATAAACACGATAGTACAGTTTTAAACAAAATATTTAAATTGAACATCCGTACTCCCTACATTGGCATTGTAGCATCAACGAATACCCGGGCAGAGTTGATCGAAGACCTAAAAAATGAAGTAGGGGAAAATCCTGATTTGTCAAATGTATATTGCCCTGTTGGACTGGATGTTGGCGGCACAGACAATCCATGGGAGATTGCCCTTTCAATTGCCGCTGAGATACAGACAATACGCTATCAGAAAGAGGCAATTCACTTTAGAGATAAAAAAAACAAGAACCGTAAAGCCGGTTGATAAACAATATAATAAAACAAAGAAGATTATGATTGATTTGAAAGTAGATAAACAACAACAGAAGAGTAATGCGGAAAATTGTAAGGAACGTGATATTATCATTCCCACATTTGAGCAGATGAAGAACCCTTCTCTAATTCCGGATGATGTAAAAAATGAATTAAAAGGAATTGGCTTATGGGACATTCATCCGCGAAATTTATTCAGAATATCATGGAAAAATGAACCTGTAAAAAGTGGAGGAGATTATTCGGGAGTAAACTACATTGAACTCCCACCGGAGATTACAGGAGTGGATGCACGAATTATAGCCCTTGTCGGAAAATGGTTCCCCACCGGGGCACATAAAGTAGGGGCTACTTTTGGATGCCTTGCTCCCCGTTTGATTACCGGGCAGTTTAATCCTAAACAACATAAAGCTGTTTGGCCTTCAACAGGGAACTACTGCCGCGGAGGCGCTTACGATGCAGCCCTGCTTGCGTCCGAATCGATTGCTATTCTTCCGGAAGGTATGTCCAAAGAGCGATTCGACTGGCTGGCAAAAGTTGCCGGTGAGGTAATTGCCACACCCGGTTGTGAGAGCAACGTAAAAGAAATTTTTGACAAGTGCTGGGAGCTTAGAAAAACACGGGATGACGTGATGATATTTAACCAGTTTGATGAATTTGGCAATCATCTGTGGCATTATGATGTTACGGGACATGCTATGCAGGAAGTGCTGGAAAAAGAGATGGGAGACCGCGACAGTTATTCAGGGGTTGTGTTAACTTCAGGTTCTGCCGGAACGCTTGGCTCCGGGGATTTCCTGAAAGAACAATACCCGGGATCAAAAATTGCTGTTGGAGAAGCACTGCAATGCCCGACTTTACTGCAAAATGGATTTGGCGGACATCGTATCGAAGGTATCGGAGACAAGCATGTGCCCTGGATTCACAACGTCAGAAATACGGATATGGTAGTAGCAGTTGACGATGCATCAACCATGCGGGCAACCCGGCTGTTTAACGAGGAAAAGGGCAGAGAATACCTGGCTGAACAGGGTATTGATCAAAAACTTATTGATCAGCTTGATTTAATGGGCATTTCTTCCATAGGAAATGTGCTGTCAGCAATAAAATATGCAAAATACTATGAACTCACTAAGGAAGATGTTGTGTTGACTGTTTTCACGGATTCTATGGAATTATATGATTCACGTATGGAGGAAATGCATAAAGAACATGGCCCTTATAACCGGGAAGAGGCTGCAAAAGATTACGACCATCTAATGAACCTGGGCATTGATCATACGTTGGAGTTAAGCCATTATGAAAGAAAGCGGGTTCATAACCTGAAATATTACACATGGATTGAACAACAGGGACGTGAGTTGAAAGATCTGAATGATCAATGGTATAATTACCGCGATTACTGGGCGGAGATTCACAAGATGGTTCCTGAAATAGATAAAGTAATCAATGAATTTAACGCATTGATGAAATAATAAGAATTATAAAAATTATACCCTGAAAATCATGAGCAAATCAATTTTGATTAAAAATCCGATGCTTTGTGCCCGTATGGATGGTGAATATGGCACTGATGATATGGTGAATGCATTCGAAGGCGGACATATATATATTGAAGATGGCGTCATCAAATCCGCCGGCCCTGAACCTTATAATGGGAATGCCGATGAAGAGATTGATGCCAGCCGAATGGTAGTTGTTCCCGGTTTTGTCAACACACACCATCACTTTTACCAGACTCTGACACGGAATATTTTCAATGTTCAGAATGAAGGTTTGTTTCAGTGGTTAATTACCCACTATGAAATTTGGCGGGAAATTTCCGAAGAAGCTGTTTATAATGCAGCAAAACTTGCTATGGTGGAATTGTTAAAATCCGGGTGTACCACTACTTCTGACCACCATTACCTGTTTCCTTCCTCCACTTCCGGCAAATTGATCGATGCTGAAATTAGAGCCGCCCGGGAACTGGGAATGCGGTTTCAGCCTACGCGTGGCTCAATGTCACTTGGAAAATCTGATGGAGGGCTTCCGCCGGATGATGTTATACAGTCGGAAAAAGCGATTGAAGAAGATACAATTCGTCTTATCAATAAATACCATGATGAGGCTCCCGGTGCGATGACACGTATTGCACTGGGGCCGTGTTCTCCCTTTTCTGTAACTCCTGAGTTGATGAAGCAAACGGTAGAGCTGGGGAATAAGTATAACCTGCAGATTCACACTCATTTAGCTGAAACCTATGATGAACAGGAATTTTGTGTTGAAACTTATGGCATGCGCCCCTTCGCTTATCTTCAATCCCTTGGGTGGATAAGAGATAATGCGTGGTTTGCTCATTCAATTCATTTAAATGAGGAAGAGATTGAAAAGGCAGGAAAAGCTAAGATGGGGGTTACTCATTGCCCTACCTCTAATATGCGCTTAGGTTCAGGAATTGCAAAAATAAAAGAATTGTTGCAGGCAGGTGCAAAAGTAAGTTTGGGAGTTGACGGCTCTGCTTCTAATGATTCTTCTAATATGCTGTTGGAATTGCGCAATGCTATGTTGCTATCAAGGCTTCGCGAACAGGAAAAATGGCTGACAGCCGAGGATGTTTTTTACATGGCTACGCGAGGCGGAAGTGATGTGCTGAATCGGCCGGATATCGGGCAAATTAGTGAAGGAAAACAAGCAGACCTGAATCTTATCTCTATGGATAGAGTTGAATATTCAGGTGCTCTGCACGATCCACTTGCTGCTTTGGTATTTTCTGCCGCTATGGAGCCTTTCGATTATGTGATTGTTAACGGGAAGGTTGTAGTTCGTGATGGTACAATAGAACACCTCGATGAAAAATCACTCATAAAAAAGCATCAGCAACTTTCGCAAAAAATTGTTGAAAATGCCGGAGGGAGTTCAGGAAGCGGATACCGTAGGTTTTAATTCTATTATAAGTATTTTTTGAAAAAGATAATCTTAAAAACACAATTTTTTTAGCTGAAAGAAAAGTCGCTAGTAGTCAGTAGTTAGTAGCGATTTCTGAATTCTGTATTCTATATTCTCATTAGCAGCGAAGATAAAAACCTGACAGAGCCTTCAAGGCCTGTCAGCGTTTGAACAGAAAAAGAGAAAGAGAAAAAGTACAGCAGGCAACAGAGAAAATATGATTAAAAAGCAGGGTCAAACTTTAAATAGAATTTTATAAAACGCTCATTTTTTAAATTAACACATTAAAAACCCAGATAAAATTTTTTTATATTTCGTTGATAGTTAGTTTTATCGCATTCTGGATTCCTAATTCTGGATTCTTATAGATTTTTAGTCGGTACTTCTGAAATTGCCTAAATACCAGATACAATATTTTTGTATTTCGTTGATAATTAGCTTTATCGTATCCTGCCTGCCGGCAGGCAGGCGGCAGGTAGGAGTTCTGAATTCTTTGTTCTGTATTCTGTATTCTGTATTCTGAATTCTGAATTCCGTATTCTGAATTCTATATTCTCATAGATGTTAGCCACTACTAATGAAGCTACCACTTATAATTTGAATGAAAAGGTATTTTCTCCTTCTGAAGTAAATCCCATTTTTTTCAGATATTTTTGATGTGTCTTTATGTGTGTGTTACAGGTTAGTACTTTGTACCCTTTTTCTTTAAAAAAATTAGAGTATTTTGTGTATATATAACTTCCCAGCTTAGAATCCCGGTATTGTGGGGTCACATAGTCCAACTTAATTTGTAATTCCTCCTTGTTTTTTGATACACCAACGAAGGCACCGGCTGGTTTTAGGTCCCGGAATACCAACAGGATTATATCTGAATTATCCAGGCGGGAAAAGTCAGGAAAAAATTTCAGAATATCGTCCTGATAATAGTCAATAAATTTTTTCAAATAGGCAGCGTCTGATCTAACTTCCAGAACATCAAATCTTTCTTTGTGTGAATATAAGTGGTAAAGGTAGTAGATGTTGGCAAGGGCGATAACAAAATTCATTATACCCACAGGCAATGAACCAATAAAAAATCCATAAAAAGAAAATATGGTAGACCCAAAAAGGTTGACCAGCCTGAGTTTTAGAATGGAAGAAAGCATCAATGAGATAAGAACCAGTAATGATGCCAGATAGCCTATCCATTCAATAAGAGGGAGATTAAAAATTAATGTATCCATAGCTATATTTTTTAAGCTTGCAAATTTATATAAAAACATGAAATGATGAATATTTGTTTTTGAGTCTTTCGTGTTTGTTCTGCTGTTTCCGGAGTAGAAAATCAGTTTTCGTCCGGGAGATTTTGATTAATTTTACATCCTATTTAAGTAAGATTGAATATGAAAAACTATAAATAAACGCTACTGTTTTAGATATTAATAACAATTCAACAATTCAACAATAAAACAGTAAAACAATTTAACAATAAGACAATAAAGCAATAAAACAATATCCTGATGAATTATTTTAATAGCCTTATTCCTGTATCTGAGTGGTTTGCTGAAAATAATAGTGATTTTTTGATTGTTGGTGGTCCTTGTTCTGCGGAATCTGAATCACAGATGCTTCAAACGGCTAGAGCATTAAAGCAGACCGGAAAAGTTCATCTGTTTCGGGCTGGAATTTGGAAACCGCGCACACGCCCCGGTAGTTTTGAAGGGGTTGGTGAAAAAGGTCTGGAATGGCTCAGACAGGTAAAGGAAAATACTGGGTTTAAAACTGCAGTAGAGGTTGCAAGTCCGGCACATGTTGAGATAGCTCTGCAATATGGCATCGATCTGTTTTGGATTGGTGCACGGACTGTTGCCAATCCTTTCTCTGTTCAGGAATTGGCTGAATCCTTGAAAGGGGTTGATATCCCTGTATTGGTAAAAAACCCTGTCAATCCTGATATTGCAGTTTGGATAGGAGCTCTGGAGCGTTTTTATAATAACGGAATTAGAAAACTCGGGGCTGTACACAGAGGATTCTACCCGTTTGAGTCCACAAAATTGCGGAATATCCCCAAATGGGAAATTCCAATTGAATTGAAAACGAAATTTAACAATTTGCCTCTTTTTTGCGACCCAAGCCATATATCCGGTGTCAAAGAATACATTCAGGAAATTTCCCAAAAAGCGATTGACCTGAATATGAATGGTTTGATGATAGAATCACATATTAAACCTGAAGAGGCATTAAGTGATGTAGCTCAACAACTTAGTCCTGACGAATTATTGCATTTACTCGATCAGCTTGTGTTTCGCAAAATTGAATCAGATAATAAGGAATTTTCTGATATGCTTGAGTCTCTGCGGGAACAGATTGATTCTATAGATAAGCAGATTATTGAATTATTGGCCCAGCGAATGTCAACGGTTGGGCAAATTGGAAAATATAAAAGTAAAAATAAGGTAACTATTTTTCAACTGAGACGATGGGAAAAAATTATTTCATCACGGGTTAAACAGGGTATGAGATTAGGTCTATCCGAAGGTTTTGTTAAGGAGTTGTTGCAACTGGTTCATAAAGAATCCATTCAAAAACAAACCGATATTATGAACAAACAGGAAAAGCATAAAGATGAAAATAGTGAAGAATAGTTGATTTGAATGCTTTTCTTCTGAAAGTGCCGTTTTATTCTTCTTCCGCTTCTTTCACTTTATACTCAAAACCTTCCATAACCGGATTTGCAAGGATCTTATTGCAAGCTTCATTCACACGTTCCATAGCTTTCTCTTTGCTTTCAGCTTCGAGTTCCATAGTAATGTGCTTGCCAATACGTACATTGGTGACTTCATTAAAACCAATGTTCTCCATACTGTGATGAACTGTTTTCCCTTGAGGGTCCAGAAGGTTTTTTAGAGGCATTACATTTATTTCTGCTTTGAATTTCATGGCTTTTACTGATTTATATCTAAAACATTTATTAAACCTGATAGAAAAATATAAGCTACAATAGCTAAACTTATTCCCAATGACTGCAATGTTACCAATAATATGGCAGAAATACCAATAATAATATATCGATTTTCATTGCCTTTCCAATTCCAGTGTTTGAATTTTAGTGAAAACATTCGAAAAGGCATAACCATTAATGCTGAAAAAACGATAATTAACATTACCCAGTGCCAGGCATAAACTGAAATTTCATTAAACCATGATGTGCCGAAACTTAAAATAGCTGAAGCAAAGAATATTGCACTGGCTGGGGATGGTAAGCCTAAAAAACCTTCTTGCCTGCCGCTTATCACATTAAAACGTGCCAGTCGAATTGCTGCAAATACCAATAATAAAAAAGGTGAAAAAATGATTAGCATCTGGTCAATAGGGATATATAAAATATCTGCTGTAAGGTAATTTTGCAGGAGGAGTTTTTTTAAGTAAATATGAAGCATAATGGAAGGTGCAAAACCAAAACTCACAATGTCTGCTAATGAGTCTAGTTCTTTTCCAATTTTGGTATAGGCTTTCAGGAGGCGTGCTATGAGGCCGTCCAAAAAGTCGAATAAGCCTGCAATTAAAATAAATATTCCTGCAATGTAAAAATTTCCATTGATTGAAAATACCACGGCCATAGCACCGGAGAGTAGGTTCAATATAGAAATTCCGTTTGGTATATGTTTGGTAATATGTTTCAAAGCTGACATTTATTTTTTGCAATATTTTCTACAAAAATAAGTTAATTTACATAGTTTCGTAGTATTAAACCGGAGATTGATTGAAAAAATGCGTAAGTTGTTGATATTTTGGTTG
This sequence comes from Bacteroidota bacterium, assembly GCA_051747065.1. GTDB lineage: Bacteria > Bacteroidota > Bacteroidia > Bacteroidales > UBA12077 > JAGXLC01. The sequence continues at coordinate 15,837 of JBNJFT010000023.1, forward strand.
TTGATTTGTTGCTCTGCTTATGTCTCTAATGCACAAACTGCCAAATACAGTAATGAATTCTTATCAATAGGAGTAGGCGCAAAATCTCTTGGAATGGCTAACTCTACAGTAGCTCACGTCGGAGATGTTTCTTCAGGCTACTGGAATCCGGCCGGAATGCTGAATGTTGAACAGGACTTTGAGATAGGTGCCATGCATGCTGAATATTTTGCCGGCGTTGCGAAATATGATTATTTGGGAGGAGTAATGGCTATTGATTCCAATCAACGCCTTGGAGCCTCAATGATCCGCTTTGGGGTTGATAATATCCCCAATACAACAGAACTTATCGATAATGAAGGAAACATTGATTATGACCGTATCAGTTATTTCACTGCTGCAGACTATGCGTTTTTGGTTTCCTATGCTAAGAAAACTGCGGTTGATGGATTGTGGATTGGCGGGAATGCAAAAGTAATTTACCGGAATGTGGGGCAGTTTGCTAATGCTTATGGCTTTGGTTTCGACCTTAGTGCTCAATATCATAAAGATAAGTGGAGTTTTGGAGCTGTTCTCAGAGATGCCACTACCACTTTTAATGCCTGGACTTATAATGAAGATGAATTGGAAATAGAAGTGCAGGACAGCTTATTCAATCAGGCGCCGGATAACAATATCGAACTTACAATGCCTAAAATTTTACTCGGCGCGGCCCGACACTTTCGCATTTATGAAGATTTTCATGGCCTCGTTGAAGTTGATGCGGATATATTCACCGATGGAATGAGGCATTCATTGATTTCTTCTGAAATTTTTAGTATTGATCCACATATCGGAATGCAATTCAGGTACAAGGACTTGGCCTACCTTAGAATGGGAGTTGGAAATTTTCAGATGATTGAAAATATTGACCGCAATGAAGAGCTTTCTTTTCAGCCTAATTTGGGTGTAGGATTTCATTATGAAGGATTTTCTATTGATTATGCCTTAACTGATATAGGGGATCAATCTGTGGCTCTGTATTCTAATATTTTCACTTTGCGTTATGCTTTTAGTGCCGGGAATAACTAATATTACAGCTTGTTTCCTGAAATTGCATGTAATTTCAATTGCTTCTTGTAAATCATTATATTTGCATTGATGAAAGTGGTTGTGAGTTATTCTGATAAGAAAAATAATTTTTAAAAAACGATATACTAATAAAAACCAACTTATATGAACCTTATATGGTTCAAAAAAAAGATATTCAAATGAAAATAGCTGTAGATTTTGACGGAACTATCGTGGAGAATCGCTATCCCAAAATTGGAAAGCCTAAATTGTTTGCATTTGAAACTTTGTTGCAATTACAGAAGAATGGACATCAGCTCATTTTGTGGACTTATCGCTGGGGAGAATGCCTGGAAGAGGCTGTAGAGTTTTGCCGGGAAAACGGAATCGAATTTTATGCTGTAAACAGAAGCTACCCTGAAGAAAGGTTTGATCCATCCATGAGCCGTAAAATCGATGTAGATTTGTTTATTGATGATAAAAACCTCGGAGGTTTCCCCGGATGGAGCGAAGTGTGGTCTGCTCTTCATCCTGAAATATATGGCGAGCCGGAATTCAAAAAGGGAACTGACGGCAAAAGTAACTTTTTACAGAAAATCTTTGGTAAAAGATAGAAAAAGCGATTATTTCGTTATAACTATATTTTCAGGCAAATGGTTTAAATATTTATTAAAAAATTAATAAGATGCAATTTCGTAGTTTAATAAGCACACTGGTAATTATTCCTATGATATTTTTCTCTTGTTCACAGCCTAAAGAGAAGGATCAGGATAAGGAGAAAGATGATGCTGAAAAAAAAGAGACTTATAAAGAAGTAAGTGAAGTAGTCGAGCCCGGACATAATGAAAAACACACCATTGGCGATGAGGTGAGTATCTCTTTTACTTATCCCGATTCTCTGAAAAGTGATTCTGCAGTTGTCTATGCAGAAGGTGATCTGAAAGTCCGGATGGACAAAGAAGAGAAAGAGGCCGAAATTAAGACAGATGATTTGTCAGTGGGTGAAAATCAAATCCGGATAGAGGTATATCTTAATAATGGACATAAAGAAACCCATCACCGCACGCTTAAATTCAAATCGGATATTCAACCGGAAAATTATGAGGCTCGTATTGTTAAAACCTATCCACACAATAAGGGAGCCTATACACAGGGATTGTTTTATGAGGATGGGTTTTTGTACGAAGGAACAGGCCAACGAGGAAGATCGTCCTTGCGCAAGGTAAAACTTGAAACCGGAGAGGCTATTAATGCTTATGGTTTGCCAAATCAATATTTTGGCGAAGGCATTACTTCCTATAAAGATAAGATCATTCAGCTAACCTGGACATCCAGGACGGGCTTTGTATATGACAAAGAAAAATTTAAACTGATCAATAAAGTCAGGTACCCTACTCAGGGATGGGGTTTAACTACCGACGGTGACAAACTGATCATGAGTGATGGATCTCAGAATATTTATTTTCTGGATCCTGAATCTTTTTCAGAATTAAATAGAATACAGGTGTATGATCATAAGGGGTCTGTGGATAACTTGAATGAACTTGAATATATAGATGGAAAAGTGTATGCTAATGTTTGGCAGGAAACTTATATTATCAGCTTTGATCCCGAGAGCGGAAAAGTGTTGGAGAAGATTGACTGCAGTAATTTGGTGCCGGATAAATACAAGAACGACAAAGATAAAGTATTAAATGGTATTGCCTACGATCAGGAGAACGGCCGCATATTTCTAACGGGCAAACATTGGAGCAAGCTTTATCATGTGGATTTTGTGAAATAGAACTACTAAAATAGCAGATTTATATCCTTGTTTTTTTTGTTATTTATACTTTAGAGTATGTGTAACACGCTTATTTTCTATTGTTGCCGATTACGCATGCATATTTTTCCGCTTTATGCGGACAAAACACTGACAGGCCTTGAAGGCGCTGTCAGGTTCTCTCATTGCTGATTGCTTTTTGCCAACTGCCTTCTGTAACTACGATTACGACTGCCAACTGCTTTTAACCTTCAGCTCCTTGCGGAGAATATGCCTGCATTTTCTCTTACTGCTTACCGCCAACTGCCTTCTGCCGACTGCAGCTGCAACTATAAAATCTTCGTGCCTTCAGTTGGTTTTGGCACTTTCACAACTAAGACTTTTAAATCTGAATTGCTTTCGTTATACCAGCAATGCGGAATTTTAGCAGGACTATCAATCAATGTGTCTTTTTCCACTTCTTGTTTCTCGTCACCAATTTCAATTATGCCGGTTCCTTCCAGCACAACAAAAAACACATCAACAGGGGTAATATGTTTTTTCAGCTGTTCCCCCGGTTTTAGTGTAATATGTGTTGCCATGGCATGTTCAGAGTCGTATAATTTCCTGGCATCAACATTATGTGGGTTTTTCCTTGGTTCTGCTTCTGAAATTTTTGTAATCTTCATAAAAAAGTTTTTTGTATTGTGAAATTGAATTAACCCTGCTATAAGAAAATTTAGCAGGGTTAATTTTGCTTTATTAAGTTGAATAATTAAGCCATCATGGCTTTTATGTCTTCTTCAACAGTATTGATTCCGTTGATACCAAACTTGTCAACCAATACATTTGCAACATTTGGTGACAAGAAGCCCGGTAATGTCGGGCCAAGCTTGATGTCCTTAACACCCAGATACAGCAGCGCAAGCAATACAATAACTGCTTTCTGCTCATACCATGCGATGTTGTATTCAATTGGCAATTCGTTGATGTCATTCATCTGGAATATTTCCTGTAATTTCATAGCAATTACTGCCAGTGAATAGGAATCGTTACATTGG
>JBNJFT010000024.1:0-1633 GCA_051747065.1 Bacteroidota bacterium
GTATATCCGGCGTTGACAAATGTAGAAATATTAGTTGCAGGACGTATTTTAAATTCAAACTCAGCACCCTTGCTCACAGATTCGGCGGCGTTTTTTAAGACGGGGCCGGTTGTTCCATTGCTTCCAATTGTGTCAATTTGATAAACTTGCTGATCTTGCCAGTCAATGTAGAAAAGAGATAAATTAGCAGAAATGGACCTGGATCTATATTTCAAACCGGCCTCGTAGTTCAGGCTATATTCAGGTTTGAAGGTTTCATCTTCAGATTTCTCAAAAGAAGAATTAAACCCACCGCTTTTATAGCCTTTAGTCACACTTGCAAACTGAGTGAATTGGTCCGTCCAGTTATAATTCAGCGATATTTTAGGCAGCCATTCCGAAAAATCCAGTTGGTGATTAAAATCAACTTTGGGTATTTCTGACCCAGTCATTAACATGTCATATTTGTAGTCCAGTTTATCAATTTCATAGTCATAGCGTAATCCCAACGTTAAGTTAAGATCCTCCAGTAAAAAGCTGTTCTGTTTCAGTTGTCCAAAAAATGCAACACCTCCGGTTTTCCGGGAATAGGTTTTATCTTTTTCCATTTCTCCCGGCAATTGATATAAGTCAACTGCATCTTGTCCATATAAAACATTAACCTGCTTGTCGCGTAATTGATAAAACCCAAAAGCTCCGGAGACAAATTCCAGGTTGTTAGTGATTTCACCGGAAAAATTAAATTCTTGAGAAAATAAGTTGTGATCCCTATCCTGGTTTACGAAAAATAAATCTGCGGGAGAAAAATCCTGATCGATTTTCTGGAGATCATTTAAGTATTGAAAAGAAGAAATAGATTTAACCGTAAAATTCTCAGTTTTCATTTTTGCTTTAAAACCAGAGGTTAGCATTTCGCGTTCATAAGAACTCTTTCTGTTATAGCTAATATTGTTAACTGAATCGGAAAGATTGGAATAAGGATAACCATTATTTTTCATGGAGTTACCATCCAACAGTAACATTAAATCAAGATTTTGGCTAGCCTCAAAATTCATTTTTAATCGGCCGGAGTAACTTGTCTTTCCTCCAATTTCCCGATTGTAATAATCATTCGTGTAATAACCATCATGATGAGAAAACTGGCCTCCAAAATTCATATTCAGCTTGTCAGAAAACTTAAGATTCTGATTTAAGTGAACATCTTTTTTTGCTTGATTATTAGCAGATAAAGACACTTCTGTATTATTTGCAAAGTTTGGTTCGTTGGTATGAACCCGAATTATTCCCCCGAGTGTATTTCTCCCGTATAAAGTACCTTGTGGCCCTCTAAGCACTTCAATATTTTCAATATCGTAAAAATTAAAATCAAAAGCTGCTTTCTCAAAATAAGGAATTCCGTCTACATAGAGCCCTACGGCGGGTTCGTTATGTCTTGAACCTACTCCCCTGATGTAAACCGGCGTAGTTAAACTCGTTCCATAATCCGGCATATGAAAATTGGGAGTCGTTTCTGTAATATCTGTGAGCTTGGCAATCTTTTTGGCATTTTGTTCTGTTTCATTGATCGTTGATAAAGAACCGGCAATATCTAAAGAGCGTTCCCTGGTTTTATTAACTGAGACAATTACATCCTCAAGAAAAAATTCATTAAGGA
>JBNJFT010000024.1:1733-19560 GCA_051747065.1 Bacteroidota bacterium
TTTCATTGATCGTTGATAAAGAACCGGCAATATCTAAAGAGCGTTCCCTGGTTTTATTAACTGAGACAATTACATCCTCAAGAAAAAATTCATTAAGGATCACAGAATCCTGTTTTTCAACTTTTTGTTGTGCGTTAGCTAAAGAAGAAAAACAAATACCAACATATATAATAAGAAACAGTTTCTTCATTATAAAAAATTTGTTTTCAAAAAAATATTTGATTATTACGTATTTAGGCAACTTATTTAAACCAAAAGTTAAATAAAGATGTTAACATATTTTTGCTATGACAATTGAATTGCTTACAAAAAATGAATGATAACATACATCTCTAAAAGCTTATGATAATGAAGGCGGAGGTCTGGAAAACAGATGTAAAGAAACATCTTGTTCTTTCCTTTTATTGATATATTCAGGAAAGATTATTCTTGCATTTGAGTTTTGTGCAGAACAGAATTGATTGGTTTCTGAAAGAAAATCTACAAAAGTTGAATTTATATGATAATTTTTTCCAGAAGTGGTCTTAACTTCATCAAACACTGAAATTGATGTAAAACTGTCGATATCAGTATTATTATGCCCTGAACTTAAGGCTTCGTTTGTAATACCGAAATAATAAGTGCACATAATCCCCAAAAACAGGATATAAGGTAAAATTGAGGTTATGACACTTGTATAAAACATAAAAAAATTCACTTGTTATTTTACTTATAGCAAAGATAATATCTTTTTCAAGTTGCATTAATAAAATAGAAAATTTAAAATGGATTTAAACAATGTCACTGATGTTTTCTTTTTGGATTTTTAGGAAACCACCCTTTTTCCACTCTTTTTTCCTGCTCGATAATTTCTCCGATGCCCCATAAATAATTAAATCCTAAAATGCTAAGAATTGAAGAAAGAATAAAAGATTCGGCAAGTAAAGAAGCGCCTAAAGCAAAAACACCAATAATTAAAAAAACAATCCAAAAAATTTTGGAAAAATAGTACTCCGCTTTAATTGTCGTGTATCTTGCAATTGCGATTATAAGAAAAGCTGCAATTCCTATAATTAAACCGGTTAAGTTTAAATTTCCTATCATTAAGTTCATAACAACACCTGTTATTAAGTATTTATTTTCAATGATTCATTATTGCCTGAATTATTCTTCTTGCAGTGTGAAACTTCTTGATTATCAAATCCCTCTCTCTTCTAATTTCTTTCTTGTACTCTTTTATGTTGTTTGAATAGCTCAATTGTGCTCCAAAACAACGCAAAAGCTAAAACACCCAATCCTACAGACAAGAGAGTATGTTCTATAATCATTGAAAAAAGTGTTAGAATCAATCCGGGAGTTAAAAAATAAGGCCACACTCTTTTTCCAAACCTACGTTCGACTTTAATAACAATAGGATGAAAAACACCAATTAAAAAGAAAGCAAACAAGCCCACTAAGAAACCCTGAATATTTAGGTCATGTAACCAATCCATCATAAATCAATTGTTTTTTGCCCGGGAGCCCTTTAATTGGGAGAATATAGTTATCAGCGAAGATTTCTAAAAGCTAAGTCCAGTTTATCAGACAACCTCTGAAACACTTCATCTTTGGTGCCTATTCCGTCAATATCATAGATCGGTTTCTGCTTCCTGTAATAGTCTAATACAGGGACAGTTTTTTCATTAAATTGCTCCATTCGCCGGATAATAGTATCAATATTTGAATCATAAGGACGTTTCCCGGCTGTTTTCCCTCTATCTGTCAATCTTTTAATAGACTCAATAGTAGGAACATGTAGGTTAAAAATACAGGAAACACTGGAATTCAGTTTTCTTAATAACCCGTCAAGGATGTAAGCCTGAACAATAGTTTTTGGAAAACCTTTGAAAAAGAACCCCCTGGCTTCAGGGTGGGTTTTGATTTGTTTTTCAATAAGCTTTATAGCAAATTCATCCGGAACGATATCTCCTTTTTCCATGTATGATTTTGCTGCTTTTCCCATATCCGTACCTTTATTTATTTCTTCACGGAGTTGTGAACCGGCAGATATATATATGAGGTTATGTTTTTCAGCAAGCATCCTGCCTTGGGTGTCTTTTCCGGATCCCGGAGGGCCAAAAAGAACTACATTTAACCATTGACTTGTAAGAGTTTGTTCTATTGTATCGGTTATTCGTTTAAAAATTTCATCGACAGTACCTACGCCGTCTACCGGAAAATAAATGCCTTTCTCTTCATAAAATTTAGCAACGGGAACAGTTTTATTGTGATATTCTTTTAGGCGGTTTTTTATAACTTCCTTCGTATCGTCGCTTCGGTTTTCTTTTTTCGCCCTTTCCATCATCCTTTTCATTAGCTCTTCTTCGGGAACTTCAAGACTGATCATGCAAGATAAGGATGTGTTTAATTTTAATAACAGACCCTCAAGAATATAAGCCTGAATAACTGTCCGCGGAAATCCATCAAAAAGAAAACCGTTGACTTCCGTATTGGTTTTTATTTTCTTCTCAATGATCTGAACGATAATATCATCTGAAACGAGTTCACCCCGTTCAATTACAGCTTTTGCTTTTTTACCCAGTTCTGTACCTTTGGACATTTCTTCTCTTAGAATATCACCTGTGGAAATATATGCAAGATTGTATTTTTCAATCAACATTTTAGACTGGGTACCTTTTCCGGCTCCAGGCGGGCCGAAAAGCGCAATATTAAACATAGAATTAAATTTTAAAAATATTTAACAATTATTCGTTGGTTGTTAATGAATTAAAATAATCTGACTCTAAATAATAACCACGTAAATATATAAATTAATTGCGGTTTCCGTTACATAGAAAATAAAAAACAATTGATCCAAAGAAAAGTAATGAAACAAAACCTGAGCTCATCAAATCACCGTTATAAGTAAAAATTTGATAAAGAGCAAGTAAAAATAATATCAAAGAAGCTAAAACTGTTAAAGTTTGTCTTTTTGCAAACATTCCAACAAGAAGAAGGAAACCAAAAATAACATATACACTTGCAAGATAAAAACTAAATTCTTTAACCTCCAGGTCTAAAACGGTATAAAAATAATTTATAAAAATATAAAAAGCAACGCCCAGTCTCATCAGAAAGTGGCTTAGGGGCAGAAAAAATCTTGCTGGTCTCATGGATATATATTTTTTGTTATTAATTAAGAATTTCCGTAAAGGTCAAAAAAAAAATACACAATCACAATTCAAATTATTAAATCCTTGAAAAATCATTAGAAGAGAGAAAGTTGGCCCGGTAACATTCAAAATTATTAAACCTTAATCTGATTTTAAGGTCATTATAATATTACTTCTAATGAATTCAAAAAGACAGGTCTTATGCAAAAACATTTATCTTATCTGATTCTACTCTTGTTAATTTCGTTTTCCTTAAAATCACAAGATTCAACCTGGCTTACACATTACGAAAAATCAGACTTTAAAGAAACACCAAGGTACAAGGAAACTATTGAATATAGTAAAAAACTTGCGCGAAATTCTGAGTGGATACACTATAAAACATTTGGTGAGAGCCCCCAAAACAGAAAGTTGCCATTACTTATAGTTAATAAAGACAAAAAATTTACACCAGAAAAAATCAATGACTCCGGAAAAGTTACACTACTAGTAGAAGCCTGTATACACCCGGGAGAGCCGGATGGTAAAGACGCCGGACTAATGCTTCTCAGAGATATAGCCATTGAAAAGAAATATTCAGACCTTTTAGATAATGTTACTCTTTTATTCATTCCCATATTTAATGTAGACGGACATGAACGCTTTGGCCCATACAACCGGATTAATCAAAATGGTCCAAAAGAAATGGGCTGGCGAACTACAGCACAAAATTTAAATCTCAACAGGGATTTTCTCAAAGCAGATGCGCCTGAGATGAAAAATTGGTTGAAAATGTTCAATAAATGGATGCCTGATTTCTTTATAGATATTCATACAACAAATGGTGCAGATTATCAATACCCAATTACTTACGCCATGGAGATTTTTGGCAATATGGATGCCGGGCTCACTAAATGGCAAAAAAACACATACCTTGAAGAGATAAAGGAGGAAATGCAACAAGCCGGGCACCCGATTTTTCCATATATTTCATTTAGAGAATGGCATAACCCGGAAAGCGGAATTGTTGCATGGGCAGCGGAGCCGAGGTTATCTCAAGGGTATACTGCTGTACAAAACAGACCAGGGCTATTAATAGAAACTCATATGTTAAAAGATTACAAAACCAGGGTTACAGCCACTTATGAAATGCTTATACAAACTCTGGAAATACTTAATAAAGAAAAACGAAATCTGCATACACTTATCAAAAAAGCTGATTCCATCTCAGCTTCCAAAGCTTTTCGCGAAAAACCGTTTCCGTTAGAATTTCAGGCCACAGATGACAGTACCATAGTTGAATTTAAAGGAATTGAATATGAAAAAGTTCATAGTGATCTAACAGGATCAAATTGGTTTAAATATGGCGATAAACCTGTAACTAAAGAAATGCCTTATTTTAATGACATCAAAGCTGTCAAAACAGGGCTATTACCTGAGTGCTATCTCATACCTCCTGAATGGAACTCAGTAATTAAAAGACTAAAATTACATGGCGTTAAAACATTTAAATTAAATAAGAAAAAGAAGTTAAAGATAAATAGTTATTTGTTTACAAATGTAAACTTTAATAAAGAGCCTTTTGAAGGACGCCATAGAATAAAAAGCTTTGATTTCGAATCATATAATAAAATAGAAGAGTTTCCTGAAGGAACGGTAATTGTTCCAATGAACCAAAGTAAATCCCGCTTGATAGCACACATCTTAGAGCCGGAATCACCAGATTCGTATGTAAAATGGGGCTTTTTCAATGCAATTTTCGAACAAAAAGAATATGCTGAACTTTATGTTATGGAAAAAATGGCCCGGGAAATGCTGGAGAAAGATTCGTCTTTAAGGAATGAATTTAAAGAAAAGAAGAAAGAAGATGAAGACTTTGCCAATAGTCCATGGGCTATTTCCAATTGGTTTTATAAGAAAACTCCGTATTGGGACGAGCGAAAAAATAATTACCCCGTGGCGAAAATATATGATGAGAATCTATTTGATGAACTCCTGGAAGAGAATAAATAATAATAGTATTTAAGTGCTGCGTAATCGCTACTTCTTATTATTTTTTGGGCTTTGTTGTGAAATTTTGTAATACTTTATGAGAGTGCTTTAGACTCAATTATAGATAAAATAAACGAATAACATCAGCTTTTGAGAATATAGATTTTACGCAACGCAAAGAAAAACGCAGAGGGCGCAAAAGTTTTGCGCACTTTGTCTGTGTAGTGACTTAGCCGGCTCTGCCTGAAAAACTTATTCTTTTGTAGCAAAAAAAGCCTTTTTGACACTTACAGATCATTAAATTATAGTTGACACCCTGCTGCTATTATACAGACTTTTTTACAACAGAGCTTTTTTTACCTGTTTTTTAAACATATCTTCCACTCCTAAAGTTACTTATAGAATTGTTCCTCACATAATAATGTATTTTCTTGTGGTTATTGATGTTGGAAAGGTTGACATTAAAGTATTTATTATAATACCAGGATATAAATCACTTTTGATTACAAATGTGACTCATAAAGCAATCTTTTGCGTTACAATTGTATATTTATCAAAAACAACACAATGCTTTCGTTCATAAATCCCTGGCATAGGATATAAATACATGTTATTTCTATTTTAATAATCGTAAAATCAGTCTATTATAAAGTTTAAATTCAAATTTACTTTAAATATATTGAATATATATAGGCATTGGATATGATAAACCAACAGCGTTTATCAGTTAATTCATTAATTGCCAGTGTTTAATAAAGTTTACCTATAAAATGGTTTAAGGTAGCCTATATAAACCATTTTAAACTTAAAATCCACCAAAATATACTCCAGTTGTAATATTATCTGAAGTTACATATCATGATTAATCACTTTCGTTTAAAAGCCAAACTGGAATCAAAACTTTTCGGTTCACAAATGTAAACATCAACATTTTACTTATGTGAACAATATTTTTATTACATTTGTGAAAATACTCGATTGTTATGAAAGAAAGGATTCAAAAATTATTACATGAATATAGCATTTCTTCTACCTATCTTGCTGATAAGATTGGGGTCCAAAGATCTTCTATTTCTCATCTTCTGTCTGGCAGAAATAAACCCGGGTTTGATTTTATTCAAAAATTGCTTAAAAATTACCCGGAAATTAATCCCAATTGGTTGATTCTTGGAAACGGGCCAATGTATGTTACAAAAAATCAGGCTACTCTCCCTTTTTCTGAGGCAAAAGAGGAATCATCTTCACGAGAATCTAATATTCGATCCGAATCAAATAAGGAGGATCAAATAAGAAATTCTCAGAAAGATATTTCCGGTAGAAAAAAAGAAATCGAAAAAATAGTAATTTTTTATTCAGATCATAGTTTTGATGAATATCGTCCAAATGAATAATAAAAACTTTTATCTTTGTATAAAAAATGTATACCTCGATACTCAGGCCTCTTCTCTTCCTCTTTAAACCTGAAACTGTTCATAATTGTATTATTTGTATATTGAAAACAGGATTTAGAATCCCTTTCTTCTCATCAATTATTTCAGGATTGTTTCAATATAAACACAAAAAGCTCCACACCAGTTTTTTAGGTCTTGATTTCGAAAATCCCGTCGGCTTAGCTGCCGGATTTGATAAAAATGCAGAGGTTTATAATGAATTTCAGCATTTTGGTTTTTCATTCATCGAAATTGGTACCGTTACGCCCAAACATCAGCCAGGGAATCCCAAACCGAGATCCTTCCGCATTCCTAAAGACAAAGGATTGATCAACCGCATGGGATTCAATAACAAGGGTGTAGACTATGCTGTTAACAATTTAAAAAAGAATGCTCACGAAATTATCATCGGCGGAAATATTGGGAAAAACACTGAAACTCCAAATGAAAACTCAGTAAATGACTATGCAGAAGCTTTTAATAAATTATATCCTCATGTAGATTACCTGGTAATCAATTTAAGCTGTCCAAATATTAAGAATTTAAATGAACTGCAGGATAAGAATAAAACGGTTAGTATTATCAAAGCTCTTGAGGAAGATAGAAAATCATTTAATAAGTGGAAACCAATATTGCTTAAAATATCACCTGACTTAACCAAAGACCAATTAGACGATGCCATAGACATTTATTACCAAACCGGTATTGATGGTATAATTGCTACAAACACAACTGTTACCAGGAACAATCTACAAACAGGCAAAGAAAAAATAGACTCAATTGGAAGTGGAGGCCTTAGTGGTGAACCTTTGACAAAACGTTCCACCGAATTCATCCGCTATATTTCCGAAAAAAGCAATCGGGAAATACCTGTTATTGGTGTTGGTGGCATTATGACCGTAGAAGATGCTCTTGAAAAAATCAGAGCAGGCGCAACATTAGTACAAATCTATACCGGTTTCATATACAATGGGCCTGCATTTGTAAAAAGAATCAATAAAGCAATTCTGAAAGAGAGATTGAAAGAATAACTAAAACCAGATAGAAATAATAAAGAATAGATAGGCTTCATAGGCAATTTCAGAAGTAGAAAATAATTTTAAAACACATTTTTTTAGTTGAAAGAAAATTAGTTAGTAGTTAGTAGTTAGTAGTTAGTAGCGATTTGGCAAGAGTTAAAGGCTATAGAGATATAGCCGGTACTTCTGAAACTGCCTTCATAACACAACTTATACCACAAAAAAAGGCAGGCTCCTTCAATTTTGGAAGGAGCCTGCCTTTTGTGACTCAGCTGGGTCTCGAACCCAGGACCCTCGCCTTAAAAGGGCGATGCTCTACCAACTGAGCTACTGAGTCGACGCAAAAGTAACACCTTCTTTTGATTCTGCAAATTTTTCAGATGAAAAAAAGCAAAAAGATTAGATTTTTTTCATAACCTTCAAATAATCAATATAAAATTAAAAAACATAGCTCTGGCGAAATTCCATTTCATAAAATAAAAAAGGCTGTCCATTTCTGAACAGCCTTGTGACTCAGCTGGGTCTCGAACCCAGGACCCTCGCCTTAAAAGGGCGATGCTCTACCAACTGAGCTACTGAGTCAGTGCAAAAGTATATCAACTTTTTTTTCCTACCAAACCTTTCTGATATTTTTTCATATTTTTCACTTACTTCTCTTTCTCTTTAATAATAGGAAAGACAAACAAGTTGATTATCAATAAATTTTAAAGAAATGCTTATTTCTCGGCTTTTTTTTATCAATATTCAATAAAAATTGAATACTTTTAAACTTTATTTTAACTAATAAACGGGAGAATGAAGGAAAAAGTGGTCATAATAACAGGTGCATCATCAGGAATAGGAGAAGCTTGTGTTTACGACTATGCTGAAAAGGGACACAAGGTCGTTATGGCTGCGAGAAACAAACAAAAGTTGATGGATATACAATCTGATTTGGCTAAGTCCGGGAAAGAAGTATTAGCTGTCCCAACTGATGTATCAAAAGAAGAAGACTGTAAAAATCTCATTGATCAAACTATACAAAAATTCGGAAAAATCGATATTCTTATAAATAATGCCGGCATTTCAATGCGTGCCTTATTTAAAGACATTGAAACAGATGTAATCAAACAATTAATGGAAGTCAATTTTTGGGGAACTGTATATTGCAGTAAATATGCTTTGCCTTACCTTATTGAAACGAAAGGCTCTTTGGTAGGAGTTTCTTCTATTGCCGGATTTCAGGGGCTTCCTGGCAGAACCGGTTATTCTTCATCAAAATTTGCTATGCATGGGTTTCTTGAAACACTCAGAATTGAAAACTTGAAAAAAGGCTTACATGTTATGATTGCTGCACCGGGGTTCACTTCTACAAACGTTAGAAAATCAGCATTAGGGCCCGACGGGAAAGAGCAGGGTGAAAGTCCGCGCAATGAGAATCACATGATGTCGCCGGCCAAAGTCGCCTCAATTATTTCAAATGGAGTTGAAAAGCGCAGGAGATTAATTATCATGACCATGGAAGGAAAAATCACCGTGCTTCTCAGAAGAATTGTTCCTAAATATATTGATCGGTTAACCTACAGAATTTTTTCAAAAGAACCGGATTCACCGTTACAATAATCATTTTTTCCCTTATGATGATTGTTCTGACAACTTTAAAAACCCTGTTTGCATCCAAACAAGACAGTCAAATTCATTTTCTTGTTCTTATTCTTCTTATAACAGGATTTATTATTTATTATTTCGCAAGTAAAACCCTGAACGTTTACTTCAAAAAACTACCTGAAAACAAAGTTCCTTCGTTTTATTCCATGACCTATCAACGTATACTGGGCTTTTCTATATTTGGAGTGATCCCCGCTGTAATTGTCTTAATGGTCAGATCCAAATCGTTAACTAATTATGGACTCAATTTTAATCAATTACAAACATCATTCATCTGGACATTAATTTTAGGTTTAGGCATTCTCTTAGCCAATTATTATCTGGCAGGTAAACCTCAAAATTTAAAAAATTATCCGCAAATACGCTTTTCTAATTGGACCCTGCAAAAATTACTGATTAATTGCACAACCTGGACGTTGTATCTTTTTGGTTATGAGTTGATGTTTCGTGGCTTACTCCTTTTTTCATTCTATTATGCTTATGGAACCGGAATTGCTATTGTTGTTAACACTATATTATATTCCCTTGTACATATTCCTAAAGGTAAAAAAGAAACATTCGGAGCAATTCCTTTGGGAATAGTTCTTTGTTTTGTAACTTTAAACACAGGCTCTGTTTTTTTTGCGTTTATTTTCCATGTAATCATGGCATTATCAAATGATTATTTTGCAATAAAGGCTCATCCGTCAATGACTATTAATTTAAATAAAATATAACATGAAATATTTCATCACCGGCGCAACAGGTTTCATTGGCGTTAACCTGGCTCATAAACTTGCGAAGGATGGACATAAAGTTAACGCACTTGTAAGAAGCAAAGAAAAAGCTAAACTTTTAAACGCCCCCAACATTGAGATATATTATGGAGATATTCATCAAACTGATGTTTTGGAAAAAGGCATAGAAGGGGTTGATGGCATTTTTCATCTTTCAGCTTTTGCAAGGCCATGGGCTAAAGATGCAAAAGTTTACAATAAAATTAATGCAGAAGGCACCAAAATCCTTTATGATATTGCCCGGAAGAAGCAAATACCCAAAATTGTACACACATCCACCGGCGGAACTTTTGGCCCTTCTTATAATAAACCGGTAAATGAAGAAACAATCAGGGATATAGATTTTTTTAACGAATATGAAAGCACAAAATTCATTGCTGAAAAAATCTCCAAAGATTATGTAATAAAAGGACTGGATATTGTCATTGTCCATCCCACAAGAGTATACGGGCCCGGCATTATGAGCAAAAGCAACGCAGTAACCTTTATGATAAAAAACTATCTGAAAGGTATTTGGAGAATTATTCCGGGAGATGGTAGTAAAATTGGAAATTATGGATTCATTGACGATGTTGTAAATGGGCATATACTTGCTATGGAAAAAGGCAAAGCAGGAGAGCAATATTTACTTGGAGGAGAAAATGCAAGCTATGAATATTTTTTTAAATTGGTTCAGCAAAATAGTAATAAGAAATATAGATTAATAAAAATCCCGGTATGGCTTTTAATAGGCTTTGCAGCTATTCAAATGGGTTTAGCAAGAATGATAAACAAACCACCATTGCTTCCCCCAAAATGGGTTAAAAAATATTTATACAATTGGGGTACTAATAGTGAAAAGGCAGTAAATGAATTAGGTTATTCAATTACTCCATTAGACATTGGAATTCAAAAAACGATCAAATGGCTAAAAAAGAACAAATCGTAAATCCACAACAAATTTCAGGCTTTGCCCTTATAACAGGTGCTGGCAAAGGAATTGGAAGGGCTCTTGCCATTGAATGTGCTAAAAGAGGAATTGACCTGGCTTTGGTCGACCTGCCCAACTCAGGCTTACAAAATCTTATAGCTTATCTCAACAAGTATTACCGGATTACTGTTAAATCATTTGAGATTGATTTGTCGGTTGCACAAGCACCGAAAAAAATATATCAATGGACAAAAGATGAAGAAATAACCGTTCAAATTCTCATAAACAATGCAGGAATAGGACATTTAGGTCCGTATTTGGATTACTCCTATGAATTTTATGAAAAAATTATCCGTTTAAATATAGAATGCGTTGTACTATTAACTCGAGTCTTTCTGCCTGAAATAAAACAGCAAAAGGTAGGCTATATTTTAAATGTGGGAAGCCTTGCTTCATTTTATCCAATTCCTTATAAAACAGTATATTCAAGTAGTAAAACATTTATGCTTTCTTTTTCCCGTGCGCTTAGAAGTGAACTAAAGAAAACTTCCGTAAAAGTGAGCGTATTATGTCCTGGCCCTATTATCACAAGTATAGATGTAATAGCAAGAATCAAACAAGGCGGTTTTTTGAATAGAGCAACAACCATGCGTCCTCAAAGATTGGCGAAAATTGCCTTAAAGGCTCTTTTTAAAGGAAGAGCAATAATTATTCCGGGAACTATAAACAACATTCTCCTTATACTTAATAAAATAATTCCGGGATCATTGCAACAACGAATTCTAACAAAAAAATTCCACATCGATAAAAAGCTCGAATTAAATGGTGATATCAGTCCATATAAACCATATAAAAATACCAGCCCAACCAATTTAGATAGATCAGAGAATTATGAAGAAAATAATGTTAAGGTTTAATTTTAGAGAACAACCAAAGTAAAAAGCTAAGGAAAGCACTAACCAATATCATTGATGTTATAGGAGCATAGAAGCTGAAATTTTCACGCTTGATCTTGATATCCCCGGGCAAATTGCCAAACCATTGGAGTTTATTACCTGCAAAGTAAAGAATTAGCCCAATGACTACAAAAATCACTCCGGCTAATATGATGTATTTACCAATCTGCTGCATAACAAAGACATTTTAATTTCAAATATAAATCAAAATTTCTGTTGTGAATTACTTTTTTGATTTGTATTTTTGTTAGGAGAAATACACAACCAAATGACCAAATTCAAATTAGTTAGTTTTTCAGCACTTATCATACTGACTTTTACGGTTCTTATAATTATAAAGAAGCCTGCCTCTGCTCCTCCAAAAGGGGTAGTTGAGGAGCTTTTTGGCAAATACAAAGGGAAACAAGGCTTTAGTGTTATTTCTTTTCCTAAATTCCTGATAAAACAAATGGTCGAAAAAGCTGAGGCGAATGTCTTAAAAAAAGAAAAGTTTTCAAACCAAAAAATATGCTTGATGATTTTTCACGAAAAAGAAAAGCTTGCAATTAATCAGGACTCTTTAAACACAGAAATTATTAATTTTCTTAATGAAAAAAATTTCAAGCAACTCAAAACAAAAGTGAAAGCTTACAACAGCAAACAGATATTTACCAAGCCTTATGAAAATAACTGGAGGGAATCTGTTGTTTTATTTACAGGAGATTCCACTCTTTTCGCCTTCAATCTGATTAACCGGCTCACCAACAACGAAATAGTCGATTTATCGAACACTCTTGAAAAAGAGAGCACTTCCTTTGAATAATTCAGGTTAAAAGGATTCAATCACTTCATAATATATTATTTTACCACCCGTTTTTTTAGAAAGAGACAATAAAAACTAAAAAACAGCAAATCATTCAGAATATAATTTTGGCAAAGTTTTTGCTAATTACTAAAAAGTTAAATTAACGCAACTCACAGCTTAATTTATTCGTCTAATAATAAAACAAACCAATAAAACATTTGAATTATGAAGACACTAAAAAGAATTTTACTATTTGGAATAATTGCAGGGGTAACTTTATTTACCGCTTGTGAAGATGATGACGAGACAGAAACCCTTAACAAAGAAGATTCGAAGGAGGAAATTCAGTCTAACAGCCAGACAATGGAAAAAACCTTTTCCAATATTCAGGATAGTGAAGGAATGAAAGCCATGGAATCTTTGGGAGCTATTGTTAATACCAATGATCCTTTTAACCAGGAAAAAAACTTAGCCGTAAGCCAAGATTTCATTACAAACATTAGCGAAATTTTAAATCCCGAGAAAGTATATACTGAAAAAGCGGGAGATACGCAGTTTAATTTCGATGACCATACAGGAACTTACACTTGGCAATCAGATAATACATGGAATGTAGATAATTCCCCAAGTGATGCTATTGTGATCAAATTTCCAACAGACACATCAAATTTTTCTGAGACAGGAAATGATGGTGTTTTAACAGTATCAAATTACGAAGAGCAAAAAATAACAACTGATACAGGAGATACATGGATGCCGGTTGCTTTAAGCGCAAAACTTGAAATTAGTGGCGAAGAATACGTGAATGTGGATTATTCTCTTACCTTAGACAGTGACGGTAATCCCACAAAAGTTGAGATGTCACTATATATGAAACCTTACAGCTATGAAGTAGAGTTTACAAGCAATTCTATTATGTTCTCCTTATTTGAAGATGGAGAAGATCAAGCAATTATTTCTACTGACTTAGAGTTGACTTTCGTATCAAGTGATATGGAATATGTTGAAGAAATTAACGGTAACCTGCAGATGGGTAACGTAAATTTTGACGGTTGGGTTAAACCATATGCTCTCAGCGATACTGCTTCATTAGTTGAAGGCACAACTAATTCAGGCCAAATTGCTGATAATATGAATGAACAAATGGATATTGAGGTCAATAAATTTGACAGTGGAGAAAAAATGGCAGATTTAATGTTTGAAGCTTTTGATACAACTCCTGAATATCCTGTAACGAGTAACATCACTCTTGTTTTTGAATATAATGATGGTACAATTGAAGAGGCCGGGCCATACTTTGAAAGCATGGTTACACAAATTGAAAACATGATTGCCGAATTGCCAGAAGAAGAATTTTAGATAAATAAAATATATAAATATGATTTAAGGGCAGAATTATTAATACTTCTGCCCTTAATATTTTGTAGAACCATAAGATTTCCCTGATTTTTTTGTTAAATCTAAAAATTTATTTGTAATATTGCGCTCTGTTAAAATTGAATAATAACTAAAAAATAAGATATTGGCATGGACTTAATGAAAGAAGTTGAAAAAGAATTCGGCAGAAAGGACAATATCCCTAATTTCAGAGCCGGAGATACGATAACTGTACATTACAAAATTAAGGAAGGCAATAAAGAAAGAATTCAAAACTTTCAGGGTGTTGTGATTCAAAGAAGAGGTGAAAATCTTTCAGAAACCTTTACCGTTAGAAAAATGTCAGGTGGAGTTGGCGTTGAAAGAATCTTCCCGGTACATTCCCCTAACATTGATAGCATTGATATCAATAAACACGGAAAAGTAAGAAAATCAAAGATATTTTATCTTCGTGGCCTTACTGGTAAAAAAGCAAAATCAAAGATCAAAGAAAGAAGAATTTAAAACAAAAAATACTGCTATTACTAAAAAAGCCGGACAATTTGTCCGGCTTTTTTAATTTCTGTTTTTCTCGGTTTATTGTTCTCCTTCTTTTATTTTCCGGGCTTTTTCCTCTGCCTGCTCAACAATCTGATCTGCACGTTTATCTGCTTCTTTAATTAATTGTTCCGCTCTTTTATCAGCCTCCTTTCTCACTTCTTCAGCAGATTTTTCAGCAGCTTTTCTTACTATAATGTTTTTCCCCTCAGCTTCCTTTTCTATCCTATCAGCCTTATTATCAGCTTCTTTTCTTATTTCTTCAGCTGATTTTCGTGCCTGGGAACGTATTTTCCCGGCTCTTTCTTTAGCTTCTTTAACTAATTGTTCTGCCCGTTTTGCCGCTTCTTCTCTTGCCTTTTCTTCTGCATCCTCCTTTTGTTTGTCAAATTCGTCCTTAACTTTATCCTTCACCTGTTCTTTGGCAGACTTTCCTTCGTCTCCTTCTCCTCTTCCAAATAAAAGATTAACCTTCGGGTCGGAAAATTTTCCTGTCAATTTTGCAGCTACATTTATAGTGCTGCTTGTTTCAATATCCGTGTCCCTTGATGTTGCTTTTGACAGCAAATCATTCAAGGCTTCATCTGCAGCTTTTCCTAACTTTCCCTTTGGTATCTGCATATCTACCAGATAATCCATAGTCTGATCAATTCCCTGAGAACCGGAAACATTCATGTCTATATTCCCCATTTTTACATCGAATGGTTTTACATCAATTCTGCCGTCATCAATTGTAAACTCAACATCTATATTTCTGAAAGTATGCTTTTTATCTTTTGACAGTTTTAGTTTTTGTAAAATTAACCCCAAAGATTTGGAACCTTCAAGTGTGAGTTTATCACTGCTAAAAGTTCCGAAACCTTTTATCGTAGAAACCTCGGGCTTCATATCAGGCATCAGAGAACTCATGTATTCCATATTTAAAGAGATATCACCTTCAGTATTTTTCATAATAGGAACCAAAGTGTCCAGCATTGAAAAGGATTTCAAGGCATTTTCAATTCTTATCTCTTCCAGGGCAAAATCAAAACTAACTTGTGGCTTTAAAGTATCTTGTGTGCTATACTCTCCATCAGCTTGCATGGAACCGTCAAAAAGGTTCATGTTGAAATCATCCAGATATATAGTTTGATCTTTTACCAATATTGTACCTCCGGCATTTGTTATATCCATTTGATCGTAAACTATATGCTCAAACCTGGAATCAAGTTTAAAATCTATATTTCCGGGGACTTCAAACACAGATAGCTCTCCGCTTGTAGTATCTTCAACTGTTTCTTCCTGTTCTTCTTCGGTCAAAAACTGGTTGGCATTAAAATAATCTGAATTGACTGAGAAATCTCCACGAATTGTGCCATCTTTCAGTGCATAGGAAAGGAAGTTTTCAATTTTTCCTGAAGCACTCAGATCACTTTCTCCGAATTTTGATTCAAACGTGTTTAAGTCTACATATTGCGGTGAAAATTTTAGATCGGCATTAGAGATTGAAAAAGGCACAGGAACAGATGGCCCGGAAAAGTAAAAATCATTCATTTGAATCCCTCCGTCTGCCTCAAATTGCCCATATTGTTCAAGTTCAATCATTGACATTCTTCCTTTCATAGAAAGATCTGAACGAATAATTCCTTTCAGTTCAGTATCTTCCATCGGCATTACATCAGCAAACGTGCTGAGGTCAATTTTCCCGTCTATATTAGCCTGAATAGCCGGGTCAGACATTGGTGTTCGTAACTTAAATGCAGCATTAAAAGGATTTTCGCCAAGCTTCCAATGAAATTTTTCCAGGTTTACGACGGATTCGTCCTTATCTTCTCCGTTAAAGTATGTCTGAAGGCTAATATTGATATCCTCAATTTTTTTAGGAAAATCCGGATAACTAACCATTGCATTTTCAACAAGCAAATTCAAATCCAGATCTGGTAAAATATCGTCTTGGTAAAAACCGGATACAGTCCCGTTTAAAGATAAATTTCCCTCTGTTTCAATGTCATCAAAATCTTTCGTGTACACTGCGGGAACAAGAGAAAGTAAATCTTTAAAACTCGGGTTATTCGTCACAAATTTTACATCAGTTATTACTTTATCATCTTCTGCCATTTGCACCAAACCATCAAAATTGAGTTGCAGCTCATTTACAGAGAGCTTATTCTTCAGAAAATGATATTTTCCATCCTCAATATTGGCTCCAATACCTGCATCAAACTTAAAAGACGCATCTTTCAAATAGTTAATAGCTCCCATTTTTACCAATATCGGATTGATGTCCATTTGAACATCAAGATAAGTGGAATCTGCTCCGAAATCACCGGCAAGATCAAAGTTCATCCCCTCCATGTTGGCATACATATCGGAAAGGTGGTCATTATATGTAATTTCTGCCTCTTTTATTTGAAAGCGTTTTAGCTGAACTCTATATTCCGTAGGAGTTGTAGTAGTATCTTCCGGCTCTTCTTCAGGTTCCTCTTCAGAAGGTGGCATAATATCCCAATTTACAGTGCTGTCCCTGGCAACAATAGCATTTATTTTCGGTTTAATTAAATACACCCCTTTCACCTGGATATTTTTACTCATCAAGCTGAATAAATCGACAGCCACATCAAAGGACTCAAATTGAACCAAAGTATCCTTTTCAAACTGGCCTTTACCGGAAATGCTTAACTGCTCAACACCCACATTTAAATTTGGAAATCGCTTGAATAGCGATAAATTCAGGTCTGTAAAATCAACATTTGCTTCTACTTTTTCATTTAAAACAGATTTTGTTTCTTTCAATATCTCCCCTTTGAAAAGATACGGAATAGCAATCATCAAAACGATAATTGCTACAATGGCAATTGCAAGAATCTTAAAAAATTTTTTCATGGCATATAAATTTTGGACTTATTCCAAATTTAATAAATATACACCACAAATGAACCCTGAAAAATAAAAAAGTGAACAATCTTCTATTAATACTTAAGAAAGTTAGTTTTTTGATGGGGCACTTTCCAAATTTTTATATATTTGCATACGTAAAATAAAGCGGGCCTGTAGCTCAACTGGATACCTCCCTGCCGGCAGGCAGGGAGCGACTGACTACGGGTCAGAAGGTTTTTTTGAAGCTGACAGAAGTTCTTTTGATAAGATAAATTTTGGACCTGTAGCTCAACTGGATAGAGCGTCTGACTACGGATCAGAAGGTTGGGAGTTCGACTCTTCCCAGGTTCACAAAAAAATAACAATTAAGCCTCAAAATAATTTGGGGCTTTTTTTTAACTAAAACAACTCACCATTCTTCCCACCATTATAT
>JBNJFT010000025.1:0-11766 GCA_051747065.1 Bacteroidota bacterium
TTTATTACTTCGATGTTCATTTTTTGTTTTAAATAAATATTAGAAAATTATTATGTGTTCTTATGAAAATGACTATATTTAGTAGACAAAAAAAGCAGGTTTATGTTTTTTTCTGAATCTAAAATTAATAAATAACTTGTGTAAAATGTATGATCTATGAACAGGTATGTAAGTTTTTTTGTATTTATTTTTATTTTTTCAGTGGTTAGTGCTGATTCAGCCATTTCACAAGAAAAAAGCAATCCGGAATATTTAACAATAATTACTGATTTTGACAATTCCGGTTTTTTAAGTTCTAGTAAGATTTATATTTCGGTTAACGGGGAGAAGTATAAAGAAAAGAAGATTCCTAAAAGTGAAATTCAGGGGAAATATGACTATAATCCACTGATAAACATCATTAGAGAATATAATAAATTAGGTTGGAAAATAATGAATAGTAATTTGTCTTTTTCTTTTGATAATAAAAGAGAGAAAGATTATATATTCATTTTGATGAGAAGAGATGAACCCTATGAAATTGATCAGAGGCCAGTCGATACAATAATTCGAAAGAATCAATAAAATCTGCATCCACAAACTATAGACAAAGGAAATGACTATAACCAACCCTCTTTCTATATTTATGACAGTTATTAACAATATAACAATTGAACAATAAAACAATATTCTAATAAAACCCACCTTATGTAAAAAATTATGTGTGGTCTTAAAAAGGGCAATAATCTGTTACAAAACCGTTACAGATATTTTTCTTCAAAAAGAATGATGATTTTCTTGAAAGATTCGGGAATCATTGAGTATACCTTTTTTACAATATTTTCAGGGATTGTTTTATAGTATGCCTGTGCGATAGCTCCGGTGATACATGCCATTGTGTCACTGTCTCCTCCTAATGAGATGGATTTTCGAATAGCGTCTTCATAGTCTGTTGATTCTAAAAATGCAATAATGGATTCCGGGACAGATTTTTGGCAGCTTATTTCAAAGTGGTAATCGGGTCTAATCTCGTCTAAAGTTCTATCCAGATCATACTCAAAAGTTTCTGTAATTTCTTGTCTGATAGTTTTTTTGTCAATCTGTTGGCAGGCAAGAAACACAGCTAGTGCAGCTGCCTGGGCTCCTTTAATTCCTTCCGGATGACTGTGAGAAATTTCTGCTGATTTTTTTGCTTCTTCTAAAACTTGTTCTTTATTGTTATATGCAAAACCAATTGGGCTTACGCGCATTGCTGATCCATTCCCAAAGCTGTTATAAGAGCCTTGTATTTCTCCCATTATCCATTGAATAAAAGTGCCTCCGTATCCCGCGTCAGGGTAATTCAAGCCATATTCTCTTAACTTGTTTGTATAGGAATCACCGGTAAGAATCGCATCAGCAATAGCAACAGTTAAAACAGTATCGTCGGTATATGTGTTTAGTGTTGAAAAAAGCTCGAATTCATAAGATTTTGTCGGAATCACTTCAAACCTTGAACCTATTATATCCCCTGCGATTGCTCCAACCATAATTTATGTAAGTTTTTTAATTAGTTCAGTATAATCAGGAAACAAGTTAATTAATTTTTCGCGACTTAACAACTCAAAATCTTCATATTCGAAGCCGGGACTCATATTGCAACTAACTAAGGAAAAAGAATCTTGTTCTATTACTTCTGCACCAAAAATAGTTTCAGCCGGTATTACTTTTGAAAATTCTTGGGATTTTTCCGGGTTAGGGCCCAACTTGTGCTCTTCTAATCCCCGCGTCTGTGAGAAGAAGAAAAGTTTTAGCGGTGATCCAAGATGATAATACCAGACTTCATCATTTCTTAACCTATGGAGTTTAGATGGCATACCGGAGGGTAAAAGATAATATATACTTGTTGCAAGGTCGCGCCCATAAATATTGTCTTTTTTTCGGTAAACTTCACGAAAATATCCCCCTTCGGTATGTTCCTTAAGCTGAAGCTTATTTATCCAATAATTTGCATTTTGTTCTTCCATGAGTTCGTAATTCTATAAATATTTTGTTTTGTTCAATAATTTAGATGCTTAGATTGTTATATTTAGAGTTATTTTTTTATTTTAGACCAAAAATATATTACAAAAATAAAATAAGTGGATACATTAAGCAAAGATTATACAATACTTGTTGCAGACGATTCGGAGTTGGATTTAATGTATACGGAACAGATTTTAAAATCTCATAATGAGAATTTTTATATTATCCTGGCACGAGATGGTTTAGAGGCATGTCAAAGAGCCATAGAAGAATATCCGGATCTGATTTTAATGGATATTGAAATGCCGGAGATGAACGGTATCAACGCTATTCGATTTTTAAAGAATAATTTCAGAACAAAAAATACTCCGGTTATTGTATTTACAGCAACAGATGTTTTTCAGGAGGTTTTCGATGCAGGTGCGATTGATTTTATTGAGAAACCTTTTAATGAGGAAAGTTTAATTATTCGTGTAAGAACCGCACTCAATTTGCTTGAGTCATACAGAGCTATTGAGCAACAAAAGATAGAAATCGAGAAACGAAATCATAAAATAAAAAATCAGCATGAAGATGTTTTAAGACAAAAAAATATTATTGCCAGGAAAAACGAAGAAATAACAGCAGATCTTCGTTATTCTCAGAGAATTCAGGAAGCCATACTCCCCAGTCACGTATTTATAAGAAAAATTTTGCCCTTGCATTTTATCGTTAATATTCCAAAAAATATTGTGAGTGGAGATTTTTACTGGCTCGAAAAAAATGATAACAAAGTCATTGTTGCTGTTGCTGATTGTACGGGGCATGGAGTTTCTGGTGCGTTAATGCACATGATGGGCATTGTATTTTTAAATGAAATTGTAAAAAAGAAAGAGGTTAAAGAACCGGAGGAAATAATGGGAGAATTGCGGAATTATGTGATGAGTTCTCTCCATCAAACAGGAAAATTTGGGGAAGCACAAGATGGTATGGATTTGACTCTTTGTATAATAGATTTTGATACATATAAACTGAAATTCGTTGGAGCCAATAATCCCATATATATTATAAACAATAGTGGACTAAAGGAAATAAAAGGAGATCGTATGCCTGTGGGAATTAACATAAATTATGATAAACCTTTCACAACTCATGAGGTTGATCTGCAGAAAGGAGATTCATTATATATGTTTACAGATGGTTATGCAGATCAATTTGGAGGAGTTAAAGGAAAGAAATTTAGGTATAAATATTTTAAAGAGCTGTTAATAAGCATAAATGGTTATTCTATGCAAAGACAGAAAGAAATTATAGAACAAACCTTCTATAAATGGAAAGGTGAAAATGAACAGGTTGATGATGTTCTTATTATGGGAGTAAAGATAAGTTGATGTTGAAAAAACTATTCAAAATATTGATTTTTAGCTTTATGGCTATTGTGTTTATATATAGCCCGGGCCACCTCTATGGACAGCAAATTAATCCGTCCGATCAGAAGAAAATAGATGAGTATAAACAACTGATTGAAGAACATCAAGATAAAGATAATAAAAATAGGGTACAGGAGTATTCTAATAAACTTGCTTTTATTTATTGGCAAAATCAGTATTATAAAGAGGCTATCAATTACTTTAAAAAGAGTTTGAATCTTAATAAAGAACTTGGAAATACCAATGGAGTACAGCTTACTAATTATTACATGGGAATGACCTACTCTGAAAATGATGAATATGATAAAGCAATTCAGCATTTCAGGGAAGGAGTTAAAATAAGCAAAGAATTAGGGAAGAAGAGTAGTTTGGCTTCCGGTTTGGTTAATATTGCCCAGGCCTATCAAGATAAGGGAGAGTTGAAAAAATCTAATGAGGAAGCAATGAAAGCCCTGGAGATTGCCAAACAATTGGAGGATTTAAAATTTATGCGATCGTGCTATGGCTTACTTGCTGAAAATCACGAAGATTTGGGAAATTCAGAGCAAAGTATGAAATATTTCGATTTGTTTTCATCGATTGATAAGCACATTAAGAATGAGGAAGTTTCTGAAATAAAACGAGAATCACAAGAAGAGATATCACGGGCACAGTCTGAGAAAAGCCGGTCAGAGAGCCAGTTGACAGAGGAAAAAAGACGCAGGGAAGAGACAGAAGATAGCCTGGAAAGGGCTAAAAGAATTAGCAGAGAACGACAAATGCAACTGGAACTTCAGGAAATGGAGCTCAAAAAGCAACAGGCTCAGCTAAAACTGGAACAAACGATCAGAAATTCTTTTATCTTTGGTTTTGTACTGATTAGTATATTTGCCGTTCTATTGTTTTATTTTTACCGTCAAAAGAAAAAAGCGAACTTGCTTCTCTCAGAACAAAATGAAAAGATTAACAATCAAAATAGAAAAATAGAGGAACAAAGAAATAAATTGCAGATTCAAAATACAAAACTCAATGATAGCATTAACTATGCACAGAACATACAGACTGCAATATTGCCGCAAAAGTCAGAATTAGAGAAGTTTTTTGATGTTTTTGTTTTATTTAAACCGAAAGATATAGTTTCAGGGGATTTTTACTGGTTTACAGAAGTAAAAAATGATGATGTACACAAAATCTTTCTTGCTGCAGTGGATTGTACCGGCCATGGTGTGCCTGGTGCTTTTATGTCTATGATAGGAAATCGGATGTTAAATGAAATTATCTCAGAAAAAGAAGTTTATGAACCTGCAAAAATTCTTGCTCTGTTAAATGAGCACATCATAGAAGCTTTAAATCAAGAACATTCGGATAATACAGATGGAATGGATGCTTGCCTGATTAGTATGGACTGCTCAATTAATAATCCGTCAAAAATTTCGTTTGCAGGTGCTAAAAGACCCTTGTACTATTATTCTGCTAACGAGAAAACAATTCATACAATCAAGGGAACTCGAAATTCTATTGGTGGATACGATAAGAAAAGGGACACCAAGCATAAGCAATTTTCAAACCACGAGCTTAATCTTCAGAAAGGAGATATTTTATACTTGACAAGTGATGGAATTACAGACCAGGTTAATTCTAAAGGGAAAAGGTTTAGCAGCAAACGGTTATTTGAGTTTTTTAATAATCATGCTGAAAACTCATTAGAAAAGCAGAAAAACGAATTGGATAATCTTATAGAACAATTCAAGATGGATACGGAACAAAGAGATGATATAATTGTAATAGGAGCAAAAATCAGATAAAAAATATGTCAATTAAACCTCATATGGCTAACCAAAATCACCTGTTGTTCTATGAAGGACCTTTTTTCATTGATTTGCTGACCATTTTTGGAAATTATTTAAAATTATATACAAATAAATATTCTGTTGCTCAGAAAAAACTTTTTAAAATTTATGTAGAATTAGTGCAAAATGTCGCTAATTATGCTGAAGAATCATATCATTTGCAAAATGAAGACCGGCATGTTGGTATCGGAGAATTTTTCCTTTCTGAGAAAGAAACACATTACAGATTTACAACAAAAAATATTGTAAAAGCCAGAGATGCCAAAATTTTATCCCAGAGATGCGACATTATCAATAACTCTGATTATGAACAACTGAAAGAATTAAAAAGAGAACTCAGAAAGACGTCGCCAGGAGCAAAATATGGAGCTCGTATTGGATTAGTGCACGCTAAAATTATCTCAGGGAATAACCTGGATTATGTGACAATAGAAAAAAACAGATACAGGTCAATCTTTAAAATTACAGCTAAAGTAGATAAGTTATGAATAATCTAGAAATTAACCGTTCTCCAAGTTATCCTTATTACCCTAGCGTTAAGTTTAATGCAGAAACTGGTGTTTGCGATATAGAAGGTGAATCCTACATGGAGGAAGCTTATAAATTTTATCTGCCATTAATTAATTGGCTGAAAAGCTTTATCAGAGAGAAAGGCCAGAAGATTGAATTAAATGTTAAGTTGATTTACTTTAATACAAGCACCACAAAATGCCTGTTGGATATGTTTGAAATTTTACGGCAATATAAAGAAGTAGAGAATGGAGAAATAGAAATTACATGGTTTTACGATAAAGACGACCCCGACATGATTGATGAAGTTAAAGATTTTGAAAAAGAAGCTGATCTGTCCATCAATATAAAAGAATTTTAAATAGGCAGATTCAGAAGCACCGGCTAAATATCTATAAGAACACAGAACACAGAACACCTACCTGCCGGCAGGCAGGCAGAATACGATACAGCTAATTATCAACGAAATACAAAAATATTGTATCTGATATTTTAACGTGTTAATAAAAAATGAGCGTTTTATAAAATCCTATTTAAAATTTGACCCTGCTTTTTAATCCTTTCTGCATTTTTTTGGTTTCGCTTTACTTAAGTTTGTTTTTAACTTACTGTATCTCAAAATAATAATTGCTTTTGAATGTGTCTGCTTACTCCCCTCAATTAACTCTGTCTGCTCAATTATTACAAAGAAAGAAATTGAATTCTATATCCCTTGAATGCTGAAAAATCGCTTTTCTGAATTCTGAATTCTGTATTCTGTATTCTGTATTCTTTTATTGATATTTATCTTCTACTTCTGAAATTGCTTAAATAGTGATTTTGTCTAAATAACATTTTAATTATATCTTTTCCGAAACCGTTTGTTGTATTACAAAATCTAAAGAAATGTTCTGAATTTCAGTCTGTTTTTGTGTAACCCGGTTTTTGTATTTTTTATTGAGATTAATAACTTATAAATTTGTTTAGATTCTGTCTAATCATATTTTATAGTTATGGGCGTGATAAACATTTGTAAAACCAATTAAGAATTAAACTTAAAGTAATCTATTTCACATATTTTTCAATATATTTGTATTCCTTAAGTTAAGAGGAAGAATTTAAGGTTTTAAAATAAAAGAAGTTAAACAAAAACTTAATAAAAATGGCTAAAGAAAAAAGAGTTTATAGCTTTGGAAGCAAGCAATCTGAAGGTGGCGCACACATGAAAAACCTCCTTGGAGGAAAAGGCGCTAACCTTGCGGAAATGAGTTCTATAGGAGTTCCTGTGCCTCCTGGATTTACTATTACAACTGAAGTTTGTGCTGAATACAATGAGGTAGGTAAAGATAAAATCATTGAATACCTTAAAAAAGATGTGGAGAAGGAGATTAAAAAAATTGAAGACGCAACAAATACAAAATTTGGAAGTAGCGAATCTCCTTGTTTATTATCTGTCCGTTCAGGTGCACGGGTATCCATGCCTGGTATGATGGATACTGTTCTTAATCTTGGAATGAATGATGATGCTGTTGAAGGTTTAACTAAAAAGACCAACAACCCTCGTTTTGCATGGGATTCCTACAGGCGTTTTATTCAGATGTATGGTGATGTAGTAATGGGATTGAAGCCTGAAAACAAGGAAGATAGCGATCCTTTCGAAGAGATAATTGAGAAGAAAAAAGAGGAGAAAAAGGTAGATAAAGATGTTGATCTTACTACAGATGACCTTAAAGAACTTGTTGAAGAATTCAAGGAAGTAATAAAAAGACGTTTGGGTAAAGAATTTCCTACAAATCCATGGGATCAGCTATGGGGTTCTGTTCTTGCCGTTTTTGAGAGCTGGAATAATGACCGTGCGAAATATTATCGTCAAATGAATAAGATCCCTGAAGAATGGGGTACAGCTGTTAACGTAATGGCAATGGTTTTTGGCAACATGGGTGAAGATTCCGGTACAGGAGTTGCATTTACACGTGATGCTGCTACCGGAGAAAATGTCTTTAACGGTGAATATCTCATGAATGCCCAGGGAGAAGATGTTGTTGCCGGTACCCGGACTCCACAGCAAATTACAAAAGAAGGCTCTGTAAGATGGGCTAAACTTCAGGGTGTTTCTGAGGAAGAGCGTAGGAAAGTTTATCCTTCCTTAGAGGAATTTATGCCGGAAGTTTATAAAGAACTATTTGAAATCCAGGAAAAACTGGAAAAACACTATAAAGATATGCAGGACCTTGAGTTTACCATACAAGAAGGTAAACTATGGTTGCTTCAGACCAGAAACGGAAAACGAACCGGTGCTGCCATGGTAAAGATTGCCATGGATATGTTAGATGAGGGAGTTCTGGACGAAAAGACTGCTCTTCTGAGAAACGAGCCTCACAGATTGGATGAATTGTTACATCCCATCTTCGATCCAAAAGAACTAAAGAAAGCAAATACGATTGCAAAAGGATTACCTGCATCTCCGGGTGCTGCAACCGGACAATTGGTTTTCTTTGCAGATGATGCTGAAGAATGGGGTACAGAAGGAAAAGATGTTATTCTGGTTCGTATCGAAACCTCTCCTGAGGATCTTAAAGGGATGAATGAAGCAAAAGGTATCCTTACTGCAAGAGGTGGCATGACATCTCATGCTGCTGTTGTTGCAAGAGGCATGGGTAAATGCTGTGTCTCAGGCGCAGGAGCAATAAAAATTGATTATCATAAGAAAACCATGACTGTCGATGGCGAGACGTTTAAGGAAGGAGATTGGATTTCTCTGAACGGTACTACCGGAGAAGTTTATGAAGGAAAAGTTCCAACACACGATCCTGAATTAAGCGGAAATTTCGCTAAAGTAATGGAACTTAGTGAGAAATATACAAAAATGAATGTTCGCACGAATGCAGATACTCCGAAAGATTCAAATGTGGCACGTAAATTTGGAGCTACGGGAATTGGCCTTTGCAGGACCGAGCACATGTTTTTCGAAGGGGACCGTATTAAGCCAATGAGAGAGATGATTCTTGCTACGGATGAAAAGGGTAGAAGAAAAGCACTGGAGAAATTGCTGCCTATCCAAAGAGAAGACTTTGAAGGTATATTTGAAGCAATGCAGGATCTCCCAGTGACGGTTAGATTGCTGGATCCACCACTTCACGAATTTGTTCCACATGAAGAGAAGAATCAAAAAGAGATGGCTAAGGAATTAGGCGTTAGTTTTGAGGAAGTTAAACAAACTGTTGATAATCTTCATGAAACGAATCCTATGCTCGGCCACCGTGGCTGTAGATTGGGCAATACTTATCCTGAGATTACAGAAATGCAGGCAAGAGCTATTATAGAAGCTGCCATTAACCTGAAGAAGAAAGGTATCAAAACTTTCCCTGAAATTATGGTTCCTTTAACTGGTACTTTGGATGAGATGAAGATGCAGGAGGATATCGTGCGAGAAACAATTAATAAAGTATTTGAAGAAACTAATGAGAAAGTTGACTATTTGGTTGGTACAATGATTGAAGTACCAAGAGCAGCGCTGACTGCTGATAAAATTGCAGAATCAGCTGAGTTCTTCTCCTTTGGCACAAATGACCTGACTCAGATGACTTACGGTTACTCACGCGATGACGCCGGCAAATTCTTGCCTGTCTATCTGAATAAAGGATTGATGAAAAATGATCCTTTCCAGGTACTTGATCAGGAAGGTGTCGGACAACTCGTTGAAATGGGAACAAAGAAAGGAAGAAGCACAAAGAGCGATCTGAAGGTTGGTATTTGCGGAGAGCATGGTGGAGAGCCTAGTTCAGTCGAATTTTGTCATAGAGTGGGGATGAACTATGTGAGTTGTTCCCCATATCGAGTGCCAATCGCACGCCTTTCTGCAGCGCAGGCTGCCATAAAAGAAGAATAAAATTCTTAAATATTACTGAAAACGAGGGTTGTATAAGTTTACAACCCTCCGTTTTTTTGGTAAAATGATTATTATAATTTCATAATTCCCCTATTAAACGGGCTGAAGAATTATGATTTTATAATAGTTTTTTTTATGATTTTGACATGGACATTTAAATTGAATATTTTTGATTTTAAGGGATTTTATATCATTAAATGTATTATATCATTAAATATGTTATATCACTTTAAAATAAATAATTTCGAAATAAATAACTTTATTTAATCATGCAACAACTAACGAATACACAATGTAAAGAAAAGATTGCCTCCCTGTTGAAAGATGAGGATAAAATAAAAGCTAACCTAAGTAGGCCTTCAATTATACAGGAGGTTGTTCAGCGACGTGAGGCTATCGTTTCTGAATCCGGCGCTTTGGCAACCTGGACACCGAGAGAATCTACCGGCCGAAGCCCAAAAGATACAGTAATTGTAAAACGCCCGGTTAGTCAAGATACAATAGATTGGGATTCTCCAAATAACCTCCCCGTAGATGAGGAGACATTTGATATGGTTTTTGAGGATGCCTATAATTTAATGGCTCAAAAAGAAAAGATATATGTTACCGATCGGGTAGTAGGCGCTGATCCGCATTTTTCCCTGCCGGTGAAAACGATAACCGACCATGCATTAACTTCGCTGTTTACCGGTAACATGTTTCGCCCTGTTCCTGAAAATATTGAGGAGAGTGTTTTTCACAATAAAGAATTTACATTGCTCTCCTTGCCTTATAATAAATTGGATCCGGATAAGTATAAAGGAAGGCTAAGAACCCTTGAGGATGGAACCACTACCGATATGATTGTCGTAATGGATTTCGACCGAAGGATTGGAATAATCGTAGGTTCGGCATACTTAGGGAGTGTCAAAAAAATGCTTTTTACGGTGATGAATTATTATCTCCCTTTTGAGGGGGTGCTACCTCTTCATTGTTCAGCAAATGAAGGAAAAGATGGTGAAAGTGCTTTGCTGTTGGGATTATCCGGAACCGGTAAAACAACCCTTTCAGCTGATCCGTCACGGGCATTGCTTGGAGATGATGAGCATGGTTGGAGTGATAATGGAATTGCTAATTTCGAAAATGGCTGTTATGCTAAGATGATTGATATTGACCCGGATAAAGAGCCTGAGATCTACAATGCAGTGATGCATAAGAATAATTATCTGCAGCACGGGGCCATTGTTGAAAATGCAATGATATATCCGAATGGTGTTTTTGATTTTTGCGATGACAGATTTACCCCCAATTCAAGAGCTTCGTATTTACTGGACTACCTTCATAATATAAAAAAATCTTCAACTTCCGGCCATCCGTCCACTATTTTATTTTTAACAGCTGACGCTTATGGTGTGCTACCACCAGTGTCCAGGTTGAATTCTGATCAAGCCATGTTGTGGTTTTTGATGGGATATACCAGCAAGCTGGCTGGGACTGAAACAGGCATAACAGAACCGCAGGCTACTTTTTCACGATTTTTTGGACAGCCTTTTATGCCACGGAACCCTGGAGTTTACGCCGATATGCTTGGCGAAAAACTCGAAGAATATAATTCCAGGGTTTATTTGATTAACACTGGCTGGACTGGTGGGCCTTATGGTAAAGGGGAGAGAATTGATATTAATTATACGCGGAAGATGGTCGATGCAGCACTGAATGGAGATCTGGAAGATAAAGAATTTCGTCACAATGAACTTTTTCACCTGAATGTTCCACTTGAGTGCCCCGGAGTGCCAAATAAAATTTTATCACCACGTGACACATGGAGCAATAATGAAGATTATGAAAAACAGGCCCAAAAGTTGGCAAAGGAATTTAGTGACGCTTATGATAAGTCTTATGGGAACAAAAACATCCGTGAAAGTGTGACTCAACAATGTCCTGGTAAATAGTTATTTCACTTTGGAATATTGAACATTATTCTGCATTGAACGTTTTATTTTAATGCAATTTAGAAGTTATGGCTTACATTTGAAAAATAAGTTTTATTTATTTTGAATAATAAATTTCTATATTTGGAGTCTTAAATAGAGGAAGAAATTAAAATATATGGATATTATAACAATTGGATTGATCCTTGCGGCTTATTTAGTGGGTTCCATACCTACATCTGTATGGATAGGAAAGT
>JBNJFT010000025.1:11866-19248 GCA_051747065.1 Bacteroidota bacterium
AGAGGAAGAAATTAAAATATATGGATATTA
This sequence comes from Bacteroidota bacterium, assembly GCA_051747065.1. Classification (GTDB taxonomy): domain Bacteria; phylum Bacteroidota; class Bacteroidia; order Bacteroidales; family UBA12077; genus JAGXLC01. The sequence continues at coordinate 11,897 of JBNJFT010000025.1, forward strand.
TAACAATTGGATTGATCCTTGCGGCTTATTTAGTGGGTTCCATACCTACATCTGTATGGATAGGAAAGTGGTTTTTTAAAAAGGATGTAAGAGATTATGGAAGTGGTAATGCAGGGGCTACAAATACTTTCCGCGTACTGGGGACAACTCCCGGAATTATTGTGTTTCTTATCGATTTAATAAAAGGTTTAGGGGCTGTTAGCCTCGTTTATCTGAATCCTGTTTTTCCGGAAGGTTCTGAATTGTTCTCAACTATTCAGCTTGCATTAGGAATTGCTGCAATTTTGGGACACATATTTCCTGTTTATGCTGGTTTTAAAGGCGGAAAGGGTGTTGCTACTCTGTTTGGAGCTATCCTCGGAATTAGCTTTTTTCCAACACTGATTATGGCAGGGGTGTTTTTTGCAACTTTATTTTTAACGAAATATGTATCCTTGAGCTCCCTTTTGGCAGGCATTTCCTATCCTGTCCTGATGATCACCGTTTTTAATGTTTCTGCTACTTCGATGATTATTTTTTCAATTTTGGTTGCAGTATTGATTGTTCTTACACACCAGAAGAATATTGAAAGATTGCTGCATAATCAGGAAAATAAGGCTGATTTGTCTAAAATTGTGGTGAAATCGGAGAAGTATAGCAATGAATAATGTTTGTTTATTTCTCTGAATTTCAGCTTGTAATTTTAGTTTTATATATCTGTTAAACAAATATTCTTTTCGGGGTTTATGAAACTCTACTCAAGATTCAGATAGTCTTGTATTGCTTTTACATACGCTTCGAATGCTTCAATCCCTTTCTTTGTGATATTGCAGGTTGTATGAGGCTTTTTTCCTTTAAAGCTTTTATGCACAGAAATATAACCTGCATCCGACAATTTGTCGAGTTGAACACTCAAATTGCCCGCAGTTGCCTGCGTTTTTTCCTTTAATGTAACAAAATCTGCTTCTCCTTCTTTCACCAGAAGAGAGACAACTGAAAGTCTTAGTTCGTTATGTAATAAAGGATCTAATTTTTTACGCATAGTGTTTCTTGAATTTATTTCTGAGAATGTAACCGGGAACCAGATCTGCTGAAATTATGCCCGCTGCTAGCAAGAGAGGTTGATAAAGAGACGGAGTGAATAGTGCTCCGATTCCTATAAGATTACAGATGATTCCTCCCCAGATTAATGTATTGAATTTTGTAGCCCCACCTGAAACAGTGGCTCCAATCCCTAGTAATACTAAAATAAAAGGAGTTGGAGAAACTTGAAATAAAGGATAGGTTAAAAACCCTATGATTCCTAAGTTAATTCCCAATGGTATCCATAGCGATGCCATTACTTTGCCTATATAACTATCTGTTTGATGTTTGTGTTTTTTTCTTTCATGGAACCAGGTATAAATACCCACTGGAATAAGAAGAAAGTAAGGGAAAAAATTATACGCATAGAGATGCAGTTGAAATAGAATGAACTGGGCTATAGCGCAGATAAATATTGCCCATCCCCATAAGAGAAAAGTAAAACCATTCTCATTCATTCTTGCTTTTGTGTCTGCAATCATTTCATTGATTACATTGAGACTTTCTTTTGGTGTTAAATTAGTGTTTTCCATAATAAATTATTTTAATATTTTTTACAAATATAAAGTAGTTTATAAAATAAACCAAATAATTTTAAAAAAATATATTTAAGGTTATTTTGTATTTGACAATTAAATCCGCGTTAATCCTCTGGAACTGAGTTAGCCCTGCCTGCAGGCAGGCGCTTTCTATTAATGTTTTTATTGTGTGCCTCGGTGTATGAACGTTTCTTTTGATTTTTTTTTATCGAGTAAATTTTGTTCCATTGCTTTTGATTATATTTAAGGAACTAAAAAAAGAGCTTATGTCAAAAGTTGTTGGAATTGGTAATGCATTGGTAGATATTATATTAGATATTGATTCAGAAAAAATATTTAAAGAAAAGTCAATACCGAAAGGGAGTAAAGAACATGTAGATAAGAAAAAGTTTGACCATATCTATGATGCACTTGATATAAGCCAGGCTACTGTTAGTTCCGGTGGTTCTGCTGCGAATACAATAAGTGCCTTGGCTAATCTGGGTTTTGATACTTCCTTTTTAGCTGTTGCCGGAGATGATGAGCATGGGAAACTTTTTGAAAGTGAAATGAAAGATTCGGGTGTAAAATTGAATTTGATAAAAAAAGAAGGAGAGACCGGCAAAATTCTGCATTTGATTTCGCCCGACAAAGAAGCGACCACCATAGCTTTTTCAGGAGTGAATAGCAAATTTGAACCAAAAGACCTGAGCGAACAATATTTCTACGGTTACAATTATCTTTATATTGATGGTTATTTGATGAACAACAATGAGTTGATGGAAGCGCTGGCTGATTTTGGAAAGCTGAACTACATGAAAGTGGTCTTTGATATTGCCAGCAGTCATTTTGCTGAAAGTAACCGGGAGTTTTTGAAAAAATTCATTAAGGATAAGGTGGATATTTTATTTGCCAATGACCTTGAGATATTTTCTTATACAGGACAGGAACCGGAACGCGCTATCAGGAAAATAGCAAAAGATTGTGAAATCGTTGTTGCAAAATTGGGAGCAAGAGGAACATATATTCAGCGTGGAGAAGAGTTCTATCACATTTCTGCCGCCCCGGTTGATGTGGTTGATGCCAGTGGGGCAGGGGATTTATTTGCAGCAGGCTTTCTTTACGGGCTTATCGAGAACTATCATCTGACACACTGTGGAAAAGTTGGCGCTTTCCTTGCATCAAAAATCCTTAGTCAAAAAGGTGCCCGATTTAGCTTTGAAAACTGGCGCGAAATAAAGAAGATGATTTAACTTTTCATCTAACAGAGTTTTGAATATTATCAACAATAAAACTTTAAAATGCTCCGGTTAAAAGATTTAATCATTCAAAAACATCAATTACAAATAAAAATCTTATTTTAGCATATAAAAACCTGTCTTAAGTATAAATCATGAACAGTTTTTCCTTATATAATTATTATGATAAATTAAACTTTAATCCTTTGTTTCGTTCCTATTAAAGGAAGTTTTAAGTTTAAAAGATATTAATATACAGACAAGTAATGCAAGATTCAAAAAACGAAAAATCCGGCAAAACACTTTCTCTTTCCTCGGCTATTGATCGTCGAAGTTTTATCAAGATAGGAGCTCTTATAAGTGGAGGCATTGTTTTTTCTGGCTTATTCGCAAGTTGTATAGAAGATCTTGAACGGACAGTTGGTGTTGTGGAAAGCGAGTATGATGGCGTTAAGGTTATAAGAGCTGGTTGTCCGGCTCATAATTGTGGCGGCAGATGTGTTTTAAAGCTGCATGTAAAAGATGGACAGGTGTTGAGAATAGAAACCGATGACAGGCCAGGTGACACATTAGCTGACCCTCAGCTTAGGGCATGTATAAGAGGAAGAGCTTATCGCCGCCGGCAGTACCATAAGGACAGGCTTAAATATCCACTGAAACGTGTTGGTAAACGCGGTGAAGGGAAATTTAAACGAATATCCTGGGAAGAGGCAACTGATTTGATGGCTTCTGAACTCAAAAGAGTTAAGAAAAAGTATGGAAATTCCGCAATCCACCTGCCTTATGGAACTGGCAGCTATAACCAGGTAAACGGCAGGCAAACAGCAGCAAGACTACTCAATCTTTTTGGTGGTTCACTGGGTTATTATAACAGTTACAGCTGGGCCTGCATCAGCAAGGCAACGCCTTATGTTTATGGCACAGGCGTTACCGGGAATCAGCGCCAGGATTGGGTTAATTCGAAATACATTTTGATGTGGGGCTGGAATCCGTCGGAAATGAGAGATGGTACCAATAGCGAATATTTTTTGAAGCAGGCCAGGGAAAATGGCGCTAAAGTTGTTTGTATAGACCCGAGAATGACCATGAGCGCCGTCGCATTGGCAGATGAATGGATACCCATAAGGCCGGGTACCGATGTAGCCATGATGAGTGCAATGGCTCATGTCATTATCACGGAGGACTTACACGATAAAGATTTTATTTCAACATGCTGTTCGGGATTTGATAAAACGCAAATGCCTGAAGGTTGTGAAAATGAAGAAAGTTACAAGGATTATATCTTGGGCACTTTTGATAATCAGCCGAAAACCCCACAATGGGCAGAAAGTATTACCGGAATACCTAAAGAAACGATTAAAAGAATAGCCCGGGAGTTTGCTAAAACCAAACCCGCAATGCTATACCAGGGCTATGGAATGCAAAGGCGGGCTTATGGAGAACAACCTGTTCTGGGTGGCTGTGTTTTAGCTTCAATTACAGGTAACGTGGGCATCCCCGGTGGATGGGCCAGTGGTATAGGCCTGCAGGCTGATGATGGAGGCCCTTTCTGGAATGTATTCCCCACAGGCAGCAATCCTGTTAAGCCCAGAATTCCCGTGTTTCTCTGGACTGAAGCAATTATAAGGGGTAAAGAAATGGGCAAGGAAGATGGTGTGGTTAATGCTGAAAAACTGGATAATAATATTAAACTGCTTTGGAGTGTTGCCTCTAATATTCTTGCAAATCAACATGCTGATGTTAATAGAACCACCGAAATCCTTAAAGATGAGAGCCTTGTAGAGTTTATTGCTGTGCAGGACCAGTTCATGACGCCTTCGGCTCGTTTTGCCGATCTGGTACTGCCTGTTTGTACTCAGATGGAAGTATGGGGCTTACAGGATGGTTGGAAGTATGGCGATGAGGTGATTTTAAATCCACAAATAGCAAAACCACCTTATGAAACCAAAAGTGATTATCAAATTTGCAGCGAGCTGGCCGGAAAACTTGGTTTAAAAAAGAAGTACACGGAAAACAGGAATGAGAAAGAATGGATAATATGGTCACTGGGAGTCTATAGAAAAACACGCTTTCCTGAAGTGCCTAAATTTAAAGAGTTCAGGGAAAAGAACACCGGCGTTTACTCAACACCTGTTAAAGAGCCGGAAATAGCTTTCGAGGATTTCAGAAGAAACCCCGACAAGTATCCTCTTAATACTCCGACCGGTAAGATAGAGCTTTTTTCAAAACCTTTGTTTGATATGAATAAGCCTTCGGAAATACCTGCTGTTCCGAAGTATATACAAGAGTGGGAAAGCCCGTTTGGCAAGGAAAGTAAAAAGTATCCCCTGCAAGCCTTGGGGCATCATTATATGCCAAGAGTACACTCTACACATGATGGTATTGACTGGCTGGAAGAAGCATTCCCTCAAAGGGTGTTTATGAATCCTCTGGATGCCGAGAAAAGAGGCATCCAGAATGGTGAAAAAATATTAATATACAACGACAGGGGTAAAATCATCATGCCCTGCAGATTAACGCCGAAAATCATGCCGGGGGTCGTAGATATTCCACAGGGTGCATGGTGGAAACCGGACAAAGATGGTATAGACAGGCGTGGAAATATTAATGTGCTTACATCGCATAAGTGGACGCCTTTAGCATTTGGCAATGCACAACATACGATTATGGTGCAAGTTGAAAAAGTAAAAGCATAAACAGATGAAAAAACAAAAAGCTTTCTATTTTGATTCATCGAGGTGTTCCGGCTGTAAAACTTGCCAGATTGCTTGCAAAGACAAGCATAACCTCGGTAATGCCACAAACTGGAGAAAGGTATATGAAGTGTGTGGCGGTGACTGGAAACAGGATAATCAAACATGGATTTCAAATATTGGAGCTTATAACGTATCTATGTCATGCAATCACTGCCAGGACCCTATTTGCATGAGTTCTTGCCCTAACAAAGCTATATACAAAAATGATAATGGCGTGGTTTTAATAGATGAAAGCAAATGCATGGGCTGTCAGTATTGTGAGTGGGCCTGCCCCTATGATGCTTTAACTCTTGATAAAGAAAAAGGAGTGATGACAAAATGTATATTATGTAATGATTACCTTGAAGAGGGGAAATTACCTGCTTGTGTTGCAGCTTGCCCTATGCGGGTGTTGGAAATCGGTGATCTTGATGAGCTGGAGCGCAAGTACGGCAAACATGATAATGTGTTTCCTCTGCCACCAGGGCATTATACAAAACCCTCCATTGTTATTAAGAAACATCCATCTGCAAAGGAATCAAAAAACTGGAAAATCATAAACAAGGAGGAGGTAAAAAATGCTTAGCAGTGAATGGCCTCTCGTCTTCTTCACCTCGTTTTCTCAATTGGCTGCCGGCATCATGATCGCTGTTTTGCCTTTTGTATTCACAAAAAAACAAAACAGTCACACAAAATTGAACAATACTGCTTTGTATTTTGCAACGGGCCTTATGATGGTTGCATTATTACTATCCTTTCTTCATCTTAACAACCCCGTTAATGCAATTCATGCTTTAAACAACCTGGAAAGTTCATGGCTCAGCCGGGAAATATTATTCGTATCCTTGTTTTTGTTTTGTCTTGTTATTGTAAATCTTGTGGTATATTTTAAAAACCCGCAGCCCTTATATTACAGAACTTTTACGCTGGTTACTGCCATAATAGGTGTTCTAATGATTTATGTTATGGCAAAGTTATATATTCTACCAACGATACCGGCCTGGAATAGTATATCAACAATGATTGAATTTTACTCAACCGCCTTGCTCATTGGTTCTGCTTTTGTTCTGGGGTTGCTGTTTCATAACGATATAAAAACCAAAAGGCGCATAAGTTTTGGCGGCAAAGCCAAAGCAGTGATTGGCATCACCCTGTTGGCTATTGTGCTAATTTTAATCAATGCATTGTTTATAAACCAGGATGTGATTGAAGGGAATATAGCTTTTGAACCCCGGCCTTTTAACAGATCCTTGCTGTTAATACGTTGGCTTGCTTTACTCCTTGGCGCTGTGTCGATATTATTGATAACCTATAAAAAAGATAAGTTAAGGAAAATGAGCTTTGTTTTTTACCTGCCATTTGCGTTTTTCCTTATTTCTGAACTGATAGCAAGAGCTGCATTTTACGCTGCTTTTTATAGGATAGGATTGTAAATTATTCAAGCTGAATCAAATACACAATTTTCTTTTAAGTTGTGCATAAGCAGAAAATCCACAATTAATATTGTACTGACTTTTGGTCATTTAAACATTAGAGCATATCTTTTCTGGGAGAATATAAATATGTTTTTGTTGACGAGGCTTAAAGGATTCCCGGAATAGGACTGACTTTAAAAATTATTACAGTATAGAAATTTTTTACCCCATAGCCTGAGACTTCATTGCAAAGATATAATTAGAAAAGTTGCATTTAAAAATGAGGTGTATTTATTTGGAATCGTTGCCGTGAATAGATAGGTTCGAGAATGTATCAAAAGGATTTTAAATATATCAAATAACAATTAATCGATAACGTATGAA
>JBNJFT010000026.1:0-16835 GCA_051747065.1 Bacteroidota bacterium
GCGAATGTCTGTTTTGGTGCCGGAATAACCCGGTTTGGTAAATTTTGATATATTTTGTAATAGAGAATTCCTGGTATCTGCAAATTTTGCAAGTTCTTCCTCTCCGGCCCAATTTAGAAAGTCATAGGCCCTCCCGTATTCTTCCCGGTTCCTCTTTTCGTAAAGGTCACTGAGTTTTTCTTGTACTTTCATTTCTGACTGTATATGCTAAAAAAGTGTTTTCCGGCAAAGATACCTCTTTTTTTTGCTATTATGTTGGTTGTTATTTCTGGTCGTAAATGTTTTGTATAGGCAATTTCAGAAGGAAAACATTCCATATCCTTTATTTTTCCTTTCCTGTAAGAGTAATTGAGGGCTTAGTAAAATAGTTTCCTCTTTTCCAAAAGCGCAGTAAGAAATCTAAATTGTCTAATAACAACTTGCCATCTGCACCTTTAAAAAAGTTTAAATCATTCTTAAAATTATCAACACAAAACATAGCTAATTCAACGGATATTTCCTCAGCAAAAAATAAGAACATAATGTGTTCTTCACTCTCATCTTCGTTGAAAAACGGATTGTTTTTCATAGGAAAGGCGCTATTAACTCCCATAGCGATTTCTACTCCACTTTTGGGGTTAAAAAATACCAGTCCACTTTCAGATACCTCTGAAAAATCTTCTGTTTCATTATTATCTCCGAAGAATCCCTCATCTTTTGCTCTTTGGCGGGCTTCTTTTTTCTTTTTTCCGGAGAGTTTTAAAGAGTTATTATAGAACTCCGTATAATCTTTGACAAAAGCTTCGATTTTATCGGACTCCATGAAAGCAATCTGCTGATTATTGTTGAATTTCTTAAATGCTTTTGATTGTTTTTTCAGAATATCATCAATTTCTTTATGTTGATGGTCTAAAAAATCAACAGCGCTTCTGCTTTTCATTGAATTTTTCTCATCCAGAACCAAATCCGGGTCAAATCCGGGTTGAAAATAAATTCCGGAAAACCACCATTCACCTCTCCAACGAACAATCCCCATAAAAAGAATAGTATCAATTTCTTTTAGATTTTCAGAATGGTCAAATGACTTTTTCGTCAGATTAAATTTCTTTCCTGAGGCAATATGCTCAATAAATACATTTTCTTCATCCTGCCCTTTGTAGAAGAAATATCCGCTTATTTTTTTTGTAATCCCCAAAAAATCTTTGCTTAAATTGTGATTTTCTCCTAAAATTTCGGCAACCCATTCATTTCCTTTTAGTCCGAGCAACCGGGTGTATGCATTATGAAGTGTTTGATCCCGGTTTTCATCTAAAATACTTAGTAAGTGTTCCTCATTTTCAGTTTTTTCTTCGATTTCCAATTCACTTTCCCGCAAATCCATGAGGGCATCAGAATAAAATAAGTAGGTTTTAAATAAAACATTGTCAGTCAGTTTTCTGGCTATATAAAAATCTGTCTCTGATTCATCAATAGAATAAAATGTTTTCAAATGCTCGTTTTCCGGGGCATATTCCCATGCATTATCAAAAACCTCCATTGCTTTTTCTGCTGTCTCAGTAATAAAATCATAATATGGAGGAATGAAAGTATCAAGCTGTATTGTATTCATAAAGTACCACATCAAAAAGCAAACATCCGGGAAATTAATTTCCTGCTCATAATATTCATCCCCTGTTTCGTAAAAAGGCAATCGTTTTCCATACATCCTTTTATGTATCTTGGTAAATGTATTCCAAATATTTGTTTCTGAAATTAAATCCTCAAAGTATGATGTCAGGAAGCAAGCCAAAGCGTCTATACCATCATTATCTAAATAATCCTGAAGCACAAATGAATGTTTATTCATGATCACCTGTTTCACCTCATTGCTGAGTTTTAAATAATAATTGTCTGTGTAAGTTTGATTATCATAGGGTTTTAAATCCAGCCACTGTTTTATAAATATTCGTTTTTTTAATTTATCCATGTCAAATTAATTATATAATAGAACGCAAATTTACAATGCATATTAATATTTCCCAAAGAAGAACAGCGCAGGCAAAGCCTACGCTGAACCGGGGGCATCAATTTTTTATATTCTACTTTTTATTATTTTTCTATTTGAAACATTAATCCGGCCCTTTTTCGCTTTTCCAGTTAGAAAGGCATGCCTGTAATGCCGCAATAGTAGCATCTAATGTAAGTTGATCTATTTCGCTCTTGTTGCCTGTTCCTTCATTTACATATTTTGTTTCAAGCAATTGTTCCAGTTCTTCAATATTAAAGTCAGGATCATTGATTTTACGATTTTCTATATAATCAACTGTCCCATTGTATACTTCTTTATATTTTATCTCTTTCCAGTTATCCCGGCCTTTCATCTGATTCTCTTTTATATTCTCAGTCCTTCACACATCTGACAGAATACCCGTTATTTTTATCTTCGGTATCCCCGTTAAGACAGCCGTCATAATTTTCCCTCAGACGGATAATTTTTGCATCTTCATCATTATGTGTTGCGGCCCAGGCTGTCCACATGTGGCCCAGGTTAACGAATTTTCCATGATCAGCGCGGTTACCAGCAGGAAGCGCACTGAACCCGAATTCATCTGTTCCATGATTATCTTCATCTTCATTCCATCGGGGATGTTCAGTTGTAGCACAATCACCGCCAAGTGGGGAATTAACCTGCCGGCATGATCTTAAAGCAGCACCTACGTTATCATTATTTATGTCTTCATAATTATTTTCAAGATACTCTTCCAGCTCTGCCCAATCCTCTTCAGTAGGTATTCTCCAGCCTTCAGGAGCGAGGCCTTTCTCACTGTCAACTGCATGCCAGTTATACAATAAGCCATAGGCATCAATCATTGCTGAATCAGAATCAATGCCGTCTGCTTCCTCCAGGTCAGATGGATAAATGGTATAAGCACCCTGCTCTGAGCTACTCCAGTCATCATCCGACAGCCCCGTGGGGATTTCGGTACCGTCATTGTATTTTGTTGTACGCAAATCTTCGGCCATCCATTCTTTACCGTTAATATAGACGGTTTTATACTCATTGCCGTCAATATCCGTAACGGTTCCGGTTGTTCCGTCTTCTATCGTCTCATCAGAGTCATCTTCGTCTTCTTCACAAGACAAAGCCGTAATAAAAATAATACTGAATACGGCCAATGGTAAAATCCAAAAACTGTTTTTTCGTCTCATAACATGTTGATTTAAAGGGTTTACATTGTTTGGTAACACAAGATTTGTGCCAGGCTCCTTTTCCATCTTTTATTTAAAAGCAATAAAAAAAGCCAAAAATTATAAAAATTACTTTTCAGGAGAAAAATATAAAAAAAACCAAAAAAACCCAAACATGGTTACTTAGGTTTTGGGCTAAAAGAAGGTTTTTCCTTTTTCAATGCTAATGTTTGTAGTAACTTTTGATATGTTTTTACCAAAAAGAAGCTTTGATTTTATGTGAAATTGAATTATTTTTAATTATTAATCAATCACCATTAAAATTTAGGAGGTTATTATGGCTATAAAGAAAGTATGGATTGTAGAAGGATGTATTGCAGACGGAATTTGCCAGGAGATTTGCCCCGACGTTTTTGGCGAAAATGATGATGGAGAGGCATTTGTTAAAGACGGCGCAGATTTGAATGCAAATGAAGACTGCATCAAAGAAGCAGCAGAGGAATGCCCTGTGGAAGTGATCAGGTACGAAGAGTAGTAAAAAAAGCCGATTTCTGAATCGGCTTTTTTATTTTAAATCATTTATTACACTTTTTACAAGTCCCTGGGATGTTTCCCGGACAGAAAATGTTCTTCAATTTTCTCCAGAGAATGTCCTTTGGTTTCAGGTATGTAGGAATAAACAAAGAATAATCCCAAAATTCCTATTACGGCATATATAAAGAAGGCACCGCCCGGATTGACAAGCATTCCTTCTCCTGCCGGATTGGGCATTTCTCCGGTGGTTACTTTTCCCAGCGATAAGAATGTATTTGCTATCAAAAAGTTAGCTCCCCAGTTTACCATTGTAGCAAGGCTCATGCCTAATCCCCTGATTTTTGTTGGATAAACTTCAGAAATCAGCAGCCAGGCGATCGGTCCCAGGCTAATAGCAAAAAACGGGATGTAAATAATCATGCTAACGAAAGAGATCCATTTCAGAGCATCACCCAATGAATTGTGGAAAGTAAACCCGATGCCCAATGCTACAAGCGCAATAGTCATGCCTGTTAAACCGAGGTATAAAAGCGGTTTTCTTCCCCACTTGTCAACGAGGTAAATGGCTACAATCGTAAATAGAACATTGACAAATCCGATTGGTAATGCGGGAAGAATGGCTTCATATACAGCATTAGCACTTTCGGCGCCAAATCCGGCCATTTCAAATATGGTAGGCGAATAGTAAATTATGGTATTAATTCCGGTAAATTGTTGGAAGATCATTATTCCGATACCTATAATCAAGGCAGGCATGACCCATTTCGCCTTCAGAATGCTAAGTGAGCCTTTTTCTTTATTCTCCGCTTTAATGTTGGTTTTGATTTGTTCCAATACTTCCTCTTTATTGGCCTCACCAACTTTATCCAGAATTTTTCTGGCTTTAGCCTCCCCTTTGTTGGCCATAAGCCATCTCGGTGTATCCGGAAGGAAGAACATTCCAATTGCAAGTATAAGCGACGGAACCAATCCTACGAGAAACATCCATCTCCAGCCTTCTTCAACGTTTGCAAATCCAAGGTCAACCAAATAAGAGGCAAAAATACCTACAGTAATTGCCAGTTGGTTGATCGATACGAGGGCTCCTCTTACGTGTGTAGGTGACAGTTCAGAAATGTATAAGGGTACGGTATAGGAAGCTACACCAATGGCGATACCAATGATTAAACGCCAGAAGATTAACATGGTAACAGAATTTGCCGCTGCCAGGCCTATCGAACCAATCACAAAAATAAAGGCGATGATTATCAAAACTTTTTTACGGCCAAGTATGTCCGTAATTCTGCCACTGCTTAATGCGCCTGCCGCTGCACCAAGTACAGTAATACTCACGATCCACTCCTGGGTTCGCTCTGGTAATTGCGTCATTCCATTGATCATAAGTTCCGGGTCATTCTTTATTAATAACAAGGCTCCTGAAATGACACCGGTGTCAAATCCAAAAAGTAAACCACCAAATGCTGCAACTGTGGCTATTAAAATTACATAACCTCTGTTGTACGATCTTTCTTTTGCCATAGTTTTTTAGTTTTTAATATAGTTAATTAAGGTAATTTTTCAAATTGCTTTATTATATATTTGACTACTAACAATTTTTTGATGTCAGATTTCACTATTATAGGTTAATTCATTAATCATGCTTTTTGTCATTTTTTCAGGAATTGTTTGCTGAAAAATTTTGAAGACTTCGTTTTCACCCGGATTATGTACATGCCGGATTCTAAATCAGATAAATTCAACTCATGTTGTTTTGTTTCACGAGAAAGGTTTTTATGCTTCATTTTTACTCCTAACAAATTGATAATCTCAACAGAAATTATGGGCTCATGGCCTTCAATTACTATTCTGTTTTCCACAGGATTTGGATATATTCGTAAATCAGCTGTTTCAGAAACCTTTTCCAAATCAGTGGCTTCTCCTTCTTTGAATTGCATTCTGCCAAGATTAAATCCGCCTCCTTCAGCTTCTATTCTTAACAAAGTGTCCTCTGGTGTAATCAGAAAAGAACCTATATTCTGAGTGGTAAAATTTCCCCAGCCTTCTGTATCATTTATCATTACATCGGTTATTTTCTCTTTGCCATTAATCAAAACGGATAAAGGGCCACCTCCTCCTGAGGAAGCTGTTCGAAAGCTGGTTTCTACAAAGGAAGTATCCTGCACTTCAATGGAGTATTCAAGCCATTCCCCGGCTTCAATCCAACCCACATTGCCGTTTGGTTCGCTATATTCAGTATCCACTCCATTGTCCTGCCTCGGGCCGTTACCCTGATTAGTGCTCTCCAAATCATGATAGGCCACGCCTTCGCCGCCGTAATCATAATGGATTGCTTCTATGTTTCCGGGAAGTGTGTGTGGTTGGTAAGGATCAGGGTAGGGATATTGACCGTCCGGGTTAAGTATTTTGCGCTGTATTTGTTCGTCTATACATTCATTACTGACTGCAACAGATACATTTCCATTCGCTTCGCCCCAATCAACTGATATGGCATTTGTACCCTGACCTCCTATTATGGAAGCCGGTTCAGGAACAGACCATTCAAAGGTTGTTGTATGCATGCTGTCCAAAAAAAAAAGCAAGGGGTCATTTTCCTCATTCCAAAAATAATCCCCTTGTATTTTTAAGTCCTTTGGGCTAACAGTGAGTGTATCATTATAAGTTTCTGAATTTATATCCGTAGATAAAATAACATCTCCCTGCTCACATCCCCAGTTCACATAAATATTTTTATTAGTGTCTTGTGAAAGTATTTCTGCATCATCAGGAACAGACCATTGGTAACTGTCTCCATTGAGCAGCCGGGAAGAAAACTTTATATCAGCCGCGTTTGGGACAAGTTTTTCTTCTCCGTCTATCAGATTGCTAAGTTGGTCACTTTTTTTGTACGCCCTTACATAATCAATTTCCATTGTTTGCGGAAAAATGGTGTCTTCAACACCTTCGGCTCCTCCCCAGTCACCACCAACAGCAATATTTAAAATAAGATGAAACGGGTGATCAAACGGCCATGCCGACCAACCATCTCCATTGTTTTCATAGGTAAAAAACTTTTCATCATCCACGTACCATTCGATTTTGTCCTCAGTCCATTCAATGGCATAAACATGGAAAGCATCGACAGCATCAGGTATAGTAATTTGTCCGCCTTGTTGGGTGCCGTCCATGTGATTGAAATCATGGGTGTGAATTGTTCCGTGAATAACTCCTTCTTCATAACCCACATGTTCCATAATGTCAATTTCGCCAACATCGGGCCAGTCTCCGTCGCCATAGATCCATTCAGTAGGCAGCATCCATATAGCAGGCCATGTACCTGTTCCTTCGGGTAGTTTTGCCCGAACTTCTATTCTGCCGTAAGTCCAGTCTCCCTTATTCCTGCTGACTAACCGTGCTGATGTATAGTCATTTCCACTGTAAGCTTCTTTCCGGGCCTCAATGATGAGCTTTCCATCTTCCACACGTGCATTCTCCTCTCTGTTTTCCGTATAATACTGGAGTTCATTATTCCCCCAACCGTGTCCGCCAACATCATAGGACCATTTTGAAGAATCCGGTAAGCCTGAGTAATCAAAATCATCCTCCCAGACTAACAGATCAAACTGCGCGTGAGTCAGAAGAGGAATTAAGTATAAACAGATTAAAATGATTTGTTTCTTCATAAAAGTATGTTTTAAAAAAGGCCGCCTATCTTATTTAGACGGCCTTTCACCTAACATAGAAGCACAACTACTGTATAACCTATTCTTTTAGTAATTTAAGCGAGTTGCTTTGTCCTTTTTCATCACGGAAGATAACAAAGTAAACACCTTCGTTCATTCCCTCTACATTTATGTTCATCCTCTCATCATTCACTGCAACTTCTTTTATTTTTGCACCCAAAACGTTTCGTATTGTTACTGATTTCACATTTTTCAGATTTTCCAATGAAAGGTTTTCTTTAACCGGATTTGGATACATTTTTATATTTTCGAGTGATTCAGGAACTTGTATTCCTGTTTCATCATCATCACCTTCTTCTTCAACAAGGGTAATCGTGCCAAATTTCGATGTGTTTTGATATGCTATATCTTCATCAGTGGACCAGGATTCGATATAGTCCCGGGTTCCACCTTCTTCTGTTACATCAGCGGCGCTGCAGTCATAATTAAACTCAGCTCCATCAATCGGTACAAAAGACCCAGACAAAGATCCCCATGGAATAGCCATCTCAATAATATAGCCTTCATTGTTTTCCATTTTAGTTTGAGCTCTTTCAACATCTTCCGCCCACGTATCTGTTACATTCTCTGAACCGGACCAAATATCAGAGCCTCTGATTGTACGAATTTGCCAGTCGTCTTCATCATAATCCGCTGAAGCTGATTGGTTCATGTCGAAGAAGGTTTCTACATTATCATTCATATATAGATCTGTAGTGTTTTCTCCATGGGGTGTTTCATCTTCAACCATATATAACAGGTATACATTATCTATATCCCACATTATTTTCCACTGAGAATAAAGTCCTGTTGGAGAACCAAACCAACCGCGTTGCTGCATTGTATGAGTTTTTGCACTATCCCATACAGCATCAACTTCTCCGTCGATAGTTGGTGGAGTATCGCCAACGTTAATGGCATCAGCAGTTCCATCTTCTTCCTCTTCAACAATGATAAGCTGGGTCTCTGTTTGAGTTCCTGTAGAATTACCCACCACAACACTAGTAGTGTCTCTAACTTCTTCACCCATAGCTATATGGGAATAAACTATTTCATAAATACCTTGACTTTCTCCTTCGGTAACATTGTATGATTCCAGGCTTGAAGTGTTGGTATAAAGATTATCAGTCTGGTCAAGAGTTTTTTCAGTGCCATCGACGAATAATTTTACATCTTCAGCATTATTAAACTTATCTGTAATTTCAAATGTAACATCTGTAGTTCCATAAGGGTCGTAACCCGGAACCTCGACATTGTCGAAATAAACTTCTTCGCCATCTCCGACAGCATCCCAGCCAAAGAATATAACCATCTGGTTATAAGAGTAACCATCAAGGGTATCAGGCAAAGAAAAAGTTAGTCTTTTCCAGACACCAACTTCTGTGTCATTTTCATCAGTATACAGACTATCCGCTGCTATAGTCTCAACACCTCCGTGCCGATTAAACAACTCAATAGTAAATGTGAGTGAATCGTTATCTGCTGTAGAAGTAGTGTAAAAATCAACAGAGATATTATCATCTGATCCGGTAAACTGAATATCGCCACCAAAATAGATGTTAATACCACCCCACGGGTTATCTCCATTTTTTACGGCTTTACCAACATTAGCTGAAGTATTTCCTGTTTCATCAGGATTTGCAACAGTATTTTCATAATCAGTAAGACCAAAAGGTTCAATAAACGGGTCCTGTACGGTTTCAAAATCAACCAGCGTATCGCCGGCGGTTTGTCCCATCGCACTTATAGCAAGTGCAAACATGAATAACGTTGTAAGTAAATAATTTTTCATAGCATTAAGTTTTAGTTAAAAATTAAAATAGTATATAGTTAAGAGCGTCAGTAAGCATTATTGTGTGTTTAATTTTATTCTCATATTTAGAGCTTTGATGATTTTAATTGTTGATTATTAAAAGATTAATATCCATCGTTTTGTTCGAGTTTTCCGTTTGAATTATCAATTTCTTGTTGCGGAATAGGGAACACTTCATGTTTGCCTTCCACAAATCCAAGTTCACCAAGTTCATCCGGCGCATCTCCCCAGCGAACCAGGTCAAAAAACCGATGCCCTTCCATTGCAAGTTCAAGCCGACGTTCCCGTTTAATATCATCCATAGTAACAGAACCAAGATCATCAAGAAATGCTCGATCACGCACATCATTTACCAGGGGCAAAGGATCGCCCGTTCCTGACTGAAGATAAGCTTCAGCACACATGAGAAGTACATCGGCGTAGCGGATCATACGCTCATTTGTTTCAAAATTCCATTGAGGATCCACATCAGAAGTAATATGTGCCCATGGAGCTCTCTTTTTACTAAACCACCCGGTATATCCTTCGTTTTCTTCCCAGTCGCTGGCTCCAATTTCATTCAGAAAATCTTCGCCATAGGCTGTACCATATTTCCGGGCAGAGTCACCGGCGGAATCATAGGCATCAATTAGATCCTCTGTTACCATATCAAAACCCCAACCTGCCAGTAAAGTATCAGTTGAGATTCCGCGTGGGCCAGACATCTGAACATCAATATTTCCAGCGTTTACGCGTCCATTTTCCCAACTTCCGGCTCTGTCGATGTCGCCATATTCTATCTCAAATATGGATTCGACACCATTTTCATGGCTATACTGCCAGATATCATCGTAATTGTCCTCTAATTCATATATCCCGTCAATTACCTGTTCAAATTGTTCGGCAGCGAGCTCGTAGTAATCATTTGAAGATTTTGGAAAATCGTAGGTCTCTTGGTAATAGGGAGAAGCCATATACAGATAAGTTTTACCCAATAAGGATTGCGCTGCTCCTTTGGTAGCTCTGTAAAGCTCATTGCTTCCTAAGCTGTTTTTTGATGGCAAATCAGAAATAGCTTCAGTCAAATCTTTAATAATCTGTTCAAAGACTTCTTCAGCAGGGTCTTTAGATTGATTGTATTCGTCACTATCTAAAACCCCTATTACAAGTGGTACATCACCAAAAAACCTGACAAGTTCAAAATAGAAATAAGCGCGTAGAAATCTGGCTTCAGCAATATACTCTTGCGATTTTTGGGATATCTCCGGATCACCATTTTCAATGACCACATTGGCCCTGTAGGCACCAAAATAGTCTCTTCGCCATAGTTGCAATATAGCAGGATTGGTAGGTACCGTTTCAAATTTCGCTATTTCATGATATTCGGGACGGTCGCCCGGTCCGCCACCAACAACAGCTGCATCGTCACTTGGAAAATTTGCAAGAAAATAGTAGGACCCCCAACCGCTGTAATACTTGGGCTGTAATAACGAGTATGCAGAAACCAGTCCGGAGAATACTTCTTCTTCCGTTTGATAATAATTTGACTCAAATTTTTCTCCGATTGGATCTAGTTCTAACCAATCCTCAGAGCAAGAGGCAGCGAGAAAAACGAGCATACTGAATAAAATTATCTTTTTCATATCTTATGTTTTTATATTTTCAATTTAGAAAGTAAGATTAGCACCAACAGAGAAAATGCGTGCCCGTGGATATAGTCCGCGATCAACACCTATACTGTTCCCATTGGCACCTGTATTTCCTAACTCTGGGTCTCCAGGATATTTAGTTAATAGAAACAAGTTCTGACCTGAAACATATACTCTCAATTTATCTATGTTAATTTTACTTGCAAGATTTTTAGGCAGGGTATAACCTAATTCAGCATTTTGCAATCGTAGGAATGATCCATCAAATACGAACATACTGTTATGGGAAAAATTATTGTTCGCATCCCCTGCAGTGTATCTTGGAAAATCTGCAGATGTGTTTTCAGGAGTCCAGCCTTCTTCATAGAAGTACTCCGGTTTGTTATTCTTGTTTAAATCAGTACGATAAGCACCAAAGTATACATCAACATCTGCGCGTCCATTAAAGAACAAACTGAGATCAAAATTTTTATATTTAAAATCACTTGAGAGGCTAAACGTCCACTTTGGATGAGGATTACCAATCATTTTCTTGTCGTCTTCGTTAATCTCTCCATCTCCATTGATGTCTTTAAACTTTACATCTCCAGGGATAGCATCAGGTTGTATTAAATCCCCTTCCTCATTAACATAGGAATTAATTTCATCCCAGTTATTAAAAATACCATCGTCTTGGTAACCATAGAAATACCAAATGGGTTTTCCTTCCTCTGCCCTTGTAATTGCTCCGGTAGTTCCCAGGTTTGCCCCAGTAAGGACAGATGCCTTATTTCCAATATATGTGACTTCATTATTCAGATGTGAAGCCATGGCAGAAATATCGTATGAAAATGAACCTATACTATTTTTATGGCCTAATTCAAGTTCAAAGCCTCTGTTCACAACATCCCCTGCATTCACCTCAGGTGGGTTATTCCCTACATAATAACCTACAGGACCGGATGTAATCAAATCTATTGTTGTTTTTTCAAAGTAATCTGCGGAAAAGGTTAACTGACTATCGAAAAGATAAAGATCAACTCCTACATCAAACTGCTCACTGGTCTCCCATACTAAGTCAGGATTGGAAAGCTGACTTGGTTCAGCACCAGTCAATTTACTTCCCCCGCTCAAATAGTAACTTGATTCAGGGTTTCTAACAACCGTAGATACATATTCGAAATTACCCAAAGATCTGATAGAACCATTTTGGCCCCAACTGGCTCTTAATTTTAAGAAATTCATAAAATCAGGTAGTCCGAAACTTTCTTTGCTAACAACCCAACCAAATGAAACCGATGGAAAATACCTGAATTTATTATCTTCAGACAATTTGGATGAACCATCTGCCCTCAGGGTAGCATTTAATAGGTATTTTTCTCTAAAGTCATATTGTACACGGCCAAAATAGGAAAGTAACCGGTTTTCAGAACGATATCCTCCTGCTGCCGCACGAGTAGTATCGCTTAGAACGGCATCCAATACTGCAAAGTCCCAACTCTCTTCCTGGAGCACTTCCCCTCTACCATTAAGATTTGAATAGTTCTCTTCTCTGGCTGTCATCCCTGCCATAAAATTCATGGAATGGTCTCCAATGCTTTTTGAATAATCGGCAACATTTTCCAACTGCCAGGTGTACGATCTATCAATACTTTGGCCGGTGCTGTTTCTATAATTATAATTAATCGAATGGTAATAATATCTCGGAATCCAATAGGAGTAATTCCCATAGGACATATCAATATCATAACTTGACCGGATATGAAAATTTTCCATTGGTTCTATTTTTGTATAAAAGCCGGCACTTAACTTATCTTGTTGCCATTTATCATGATCATTATGGATTTGCGCCACAGGATTAACTATTTCGTTCTGAACATACTGTGACATGTCAAAATACCCTTTATCACCGGGAGCTTTTAGAGATGAATTCTCATAATCGTTAAAATTGTCATAAATCTGTGGAAGATATTTATCAGGAAGGTCCTCAATATTATCAACATAAACTGAAGTAAGAGGGTCAATAGCCATTGCATTACTGACTACTCCGCCAAATTCATTGTTTTCATTGATTTCCTTTCGATTCAAATTAGTATAGGATATTTTACTTCCTACTTTCAACCAGTCCTTCACCTCATGATCCAGATTTAAACGTACTGTAGCACGGTTAAAATTCGCTTTATTTCCACCAACGATTCCATCCTGATCTAGATAGGAAGCAGAAGCAAAGACCTTGGTCTTCTCAGAGCCACCTTCAATGGACAAATTATGTTGTTGCATTGGTGCCATCTGGAAAATTTCATCCATCCAGTCCGTTCCTGTACCCAATGTATCCGGAGAAAAAGGGTAAGAATTATTTATGAGTTTGTTTACCAAATCTTCAGGAATATCCTGGTCTGGATAATTGCTTAAAATTTCATGACGGCGTCCTTCACGAAGATAACTGGCGTATTGTTCTGCATTCATCACATCAATATAATTTGCTGCTTCCTGCCAGCCATTGCTGAAATTATAATTGACTTTAGATTCACCTTCTTTTGCTGATTTTGTTGTAACTAAAACAACCCCGTTGGCACCTTCTGCACCATAAATTGCTGCTGAAGCGGCGTCTTTCAATATCTCGATTGATTCAATATCCTTGGGATTAAGGTATTCCATTCCTTCTGTACGCATTCCATCCACAATAAACAGTGGATCAGAGTTCCTATTGCTGCTTGTTCCCCGAATTCTGACGGTCATATCTCCTCCGGGTGAACCCGATTCCTGCATGATATTAACACCTGCAGTCTTTCCCTGTAAGGATTCTTCTATCCTTGATTGATTTTGAACAATGTTTTCAGCACTTACCTTTGAAATGGACCCGCTGACAAGGCTTTTCTTCTGAGTACCATAGCCTACCACCACCACTTCCTCAAGGGATTCTACGGAGGGCTTCAGAGATACATTAATCTCTTTGCGGTCACCGATTGTTACTTCTTTTTCCTCATACCCAACAAAAGAAAATACCAGAGTTTTATTTTCATCGGGTAGTTTAATCTTGTAATTCCCATCCATATCAGATGTAGTACCAATTGAAGTTCCTTTTACATAGATATTAACTCCCGGCAGGGATTTATCTTCGGTTGAGTCTGTAACCGTCCCTGTTATCATCCTTTCCTGACCAAAAGCAATAACGCAGAGCAATAGCGTGAACAATGTTAAAACACCTTTTTTCATTTGGATATAGTTTAATTTTACATTTATTTTCCTATTATTTAGTTTTCGTTAGCTTCAAAGCTTTTT
This sequence comes from Bacteroidota bacterium, assembly GCA_051747065.1. Lineage (GTDB taxonomy): Bacteria > Bacteroidota > Bacteroidia > Bacteroidales > UBA12077 > JAGXLC01. The sequence goes on from JBNJFT010000026.1 coordinate 14,082, forward strand.
TGATCCCGAAAACGATTGCAGTCCTGAATCAAAAAAAAATGTTATTCAGATTCATTCCAGTTTTATTTGGGTTTTTAAATTTCCGACACTTACTGTAAATCTTCCTTTCTCTGTAATCCAGTTGTTATCTTTTCCCATAAAAGCCAGATCATCATTATTTATACTGAACCCAACAGTTTTTTCTTCGCCTGCATCGAGCGTGATCTTTTTAAATCTTTTTAATTTTTTCACAGAAGGCGTGATACTGGCATAATGATCGCTAATAAATAACAGTATTGCTTCTTTTCCTTTTCTTTCTCCTTCGTTTTTCACTTTTAAAGTTATTTCGACTGGATTCTCTTCACTTATAATTGAATCACTCACTTGTAAATTTGAATAGGTAAAATCAGTGTAACTCAATCCATGGCCGAATTCAAACTGGGGATTATAAGAAGTTTCGTTTTCTCCTTCACCCAGGTTTTCCGTATGTTTACGGTCATACGTTTCCAGTGCATTGGGATACTTTGGATAGGTGAAAGGTAATTTTCCGGAAGGATTGACATCCCCGAACAGTACATTTGCAATGGCATCTCCGCCACGATTTCCAGGTAGATAGGCCATTAAAATGCCGTCCATTTTTTCCTCAAACTTTGAAATTAACCGGGGCCTTCCTTCAACAAGGATGAGGGTAACAGGCTTTCCTGTTGCAGCTATCTGCGTGGCTAATTCTTTTTGAGCTTCAGGCAGGTAAAGATCGTTGATGTCGCCGGGTTTCTCGCAATAGGCATCTTCTCCAAGACATAATACTACATGATCAGCTTTTTGTGCTGCACGTGAAGCCTTTTCAATATTTACAGCCTTATCAAATTCTGATCCGGGAACATAAGTCACATTTTGTTTGCCGATTTTCTTTTGTATAGCTTCTAATATTGTATTGTTCTCCTCAATATACTTGTCCGTTTCTTTACCCTGCCAGGTATAAGTCCATCCTCCATTTAATGCTGTCATTGAATTTGCTGTCGGGCCTGTAACCAAGACGTTGGCACTTTCATTCAAGGGTAGCACATTATTTGTGTTTTTCAACAATGTCATAGATTCTTCTGCAGCATTGAGGTTAAAAGAAGAAAACTCCTGTGAAGCAAACTTTGGATAATTTTTATAATCGTTGAAAGGTTTTTCGAATAAGCCCAGTTGCACCTTAACTTTCAATATTCTCCTGACTGCATCGTCAATTCTTTCTTCAGGAACCTCTCCCTCTTCAACCAATTCAACAAGGTATTCGTAGAAATCATAACTTTCGGGAACCATGCTCATATCTATTCCTGCATTGACTGCTATTTTTACCGCCTCTTTCTGGGTGGAGGCTACTTTATGGCGGTCATGCAAGTAGTGAATATCACTCCAGTCACTCACTACGAGTCCGTCAAAATTTAATTCTTCCTTTAAAAGATCTGTCAATAAGTACTTGCTAGCATGAACCGGTGTGCCGTTTATTTCACCGGAATTTACCATTATGGTTTTAGCACCCGATTTAATTGAAGCTTCAAAAGGAGGCAGGAAATATTCTCTGAGTTCTCTTTCCGGGATTGAAGCAGGGGTACGGTCTTTTCCGGAATTTGGTGCCGAGTAACCCACATAATGTTTAATGCAGGCAGCTACCTTTGTTGAATCATCCGATAAACTGGAACCCTGATATCCTTCAGTTAACGCTTTTCCCATAACAGTGGACAGATGCACATCCTCTCCGAATGTTTCCCAAAATCTCGGCCATGCAGCTTCTCGCCCTAATCCCAGAACAGGCGAAAAATTCCACGGAATGCCGGAAGCCCTTGTTTCATAAGCAGTAATAGTACCTATATTGCGGCTGATTTCGGGATTCCATGTGGCTGCCTGCCCAATTTGCTGGGGAAAGAGTGTGGCATTTTGCGTATAATTTGCTCCATGAATGGCGTCAATGCCATACAATACAGGAGTTTTCAAACGGGTTTCATTCAATGCCATTTCTTGTATAGTGGAAATAATCTCTTGCCATTTTTCCAGGCTGTTCGCATGCCCTCCACAGTTTAAGATGGAACCCACATGATGATCTACAAGGGCTTCCCTTAGTCGACTGGTATCAATCCGGAAGGGTTCTTTTACACCGTTTGAATCACTTTTCAGGAGGTGAGAAAGGGTTATCTGTGTCATCTGCCCTACTTTTTCCTCCAGAGTCATTTCTGACAATAAAGAATCTACCCTTTGACTGTTTTCATCTGAAACGGCAGAATTATTTTTTTCACTGCTGCATCCTGCAAATAATACTAAAAGAATGAGTGTTATGTAGCTGGTCTTTTTCATCTTGTCTTTTATTATTATATAGTTATTTATTAAGTATTATTAAGAGCAATTATTTTTAACTTATTTTTGAAATTTGTTTTAAACAATGTTAATGGTTTATGGTATTAAAGTCAATTTTATAGCTGTTATACAAACTCATCAAGGGTTTTTGTGGATTACATCAATAACACATCAACCCAACTAATAACACATCATACTTTAAAATAAACTACTGACGGTTAGTTAGTTGGTTTAAAGGAGAGCTCTACAAAAAAATTTATAAAAAATTCGGAAATTCTATTAAAAAAGTTTTTATTATACGTTTAATAAAAATTCTACCAGATTAACATCACGTGATAAGCCAAGCTTCTTTCTCAGGCGGTAGCGGTGAATTTCTACTCCACGGGGGGTGATGCCAAGGAAAGGTGCTATTTCTTTGGTAGAAAGGTTCATTCGTAG
>JBNJFT010000026.1:16935-19224 GCA_051747065.1 Bacteroidota bacterium
GCCAAGCTTCTTTCTCAGGCGGTAGCGGTGAATTTCTACTCCACGGGGGGTGATGCCAAGGAAAGGTGCTATTTCTTTGGTAGAAAGGTTCATTCGTAGATATGCACAAAGTTTAAGATCATTTGGTGTTAATTCGGGGTATTGTTCTTTGATTCGTTTTATAAAATCACCCTGCACTTCATCGAAGTATTGTTTGAAATGTTTCCAGTCTTCTTCCAGGTTCACATCCTCTTGTATCTTTTTATTCAGCAATTTAATCTGAAATTGTGCATCCGGATTGACCTTTTTATTCACTTTTTCAAGTTCGTTTTTAATGTAGGTGAGTATTTCATTTTTTCGGTTGATATTCACTGCCTGTGAAGCAAGTTCCTTATTTTTCAGTTCAACTTGTGCTCTTTCGCTATTGATATCGGATTGCAACTTCTCGTTTTTCAATTTGATGATCCTGTTGTCCATCTCCAGCCTTTCCAGCTCATACTTTTCTCTTTGCTTTTTCAGTTCTTCCCTCTGCTTTTCTTTCAGCTCCATCTTTTCTTTTTGAATTCTTCGCTTCAGGTAATAAATAAAGAAATAAACCAGTCCACCAAAAAGAATAGCATAAGCAATATAAGCCCACACTGTCCTATACCAAGGGTGAAGAATACTAAATTGAAATTCACTGGTTTTGCTTTCCCTGCCATATACATTCTTAGCTTTCACCTTGAATTTATAGTCGCCGGGCGACAGGTTTGTATATTCTTTCATCGTCTGGCCACTCCAGGCGGACCAGTCTTCATCGTATCCTTCCAGAATAAAACTAAACTGGTTCTGATCCAAATCTTCATAAAAAGCGGCCGAAAAGTCTATTTTTATAGATTTCAGCTCATTAAGCTTAACCTCCCTGGTCTTATCCGGCAATGCTCCGTTTACATTATAATAATTAATTGTATCGCGTTTACAAAAGAAGGTAAATTTACGCAGTAAAGTTTCAAAACGGGCAGAGTCGTCCACTTTAAAAGTCGGATCAAAATGAGCGAATCCATCTACGGTTCCTATAATGATATTTGTGGAATCAATAACATTTATATGTTCAAAGGCTGGAACATAGTTCTTATCAAGCTTATGCAAAACTTCAATGTCATTAAAGCATTGGGGGCTGCCTTTTCCTTTTATTAATCCAATATTCTTACTGTAATTTGAGAAAGACCAAAGATTCCCATACTTATCTTTCATTAGGTCGCTTACTTGCCCTTCATTCAAATTTTCGGAAAGCAAGGTGTCTTTTTCAAAATGATCTGCGAAAAACACAAATCTATATATCCCGTCTTCTGTACCAGCATAGATTTTGTCATCAAGGCTAAAAACATCATTTCCCAATTTAGAAGGCAAACCATGTTTATCGTGGTAGATACTGGTTTGAATAACACTATCTAATCTGTCATTAAAGCGAAGGCGGTAAATTCCCTTGTATCCATGAGATATCCACAAATTTCCGTAATTGTCCCATGTTTCTATTCTGCTTGATTCTTTAAACCCCTTGATCATTTGATCAAATTCCCATTTTCCTTCTTCTCTTTTTAGCCGGGCTATGCCTGTGTATGTTCCCTGAAAAACGTATTCAGGATTGCCGGGAACCTGTAGGAAGTTCCACCCGCCCTGCACATTGGATATTTTCCGGGCTGAAGAACCCTCTATTATGTATGCACCGTTGTTGTGCCCGCAAAACAATTCTCCGTTTATTTTACTCAGGTTCCAAATTTGTCCTTTCGTGCCGTCAACTATTTTAAAATTGTCATTAATTTGAATGCTTCCATTTTCCCTGGTATAGTTGGTATAAAATAAAGCCTGGTTTGTACCCAGGTATAATTTATCCTTATACAGAGCTGTTGAATACCCTGTCCCTTCAAGATTAAATCCTTCTCCAATATATGTTACCGGCGAATTCGTCTCCACATAATCAATTCCGTTATCCAGTCCCATCCAAAGGTTCCCCTCATGATCGCTAAAAGAGCTTAAAATGGTATTGTTCTGAAGTCCCCTTTCCTTGTTGAGATGCTGAAGAATTTCTCCCTTTTTATTCACCACTATCACTCCATTCTGTATTGAACCCAGAGCAAAATAATTATCTGAAATCCGTGTCACATGAAAAAGCTGATTCCGTAAAAGGAAATCATTTGCTTCATTCGACCAGGGGGTAATTTCCCCATCATGGTAAATAAAAAGCCCATCATTTTGTGTTCCTATGAGTAGACGTTCTGAGCCAAAAGGCTGCATCGCCCATACTCTCTTTTCTCCTTTGAAAAAAGAGCC
>JBNJFT010000027.1:0-12411 GCA_051747065.1 Bacteroidota bacterium
AGGGTGGCGCATATTATCACCTTTGGAACAATGAAAGCGAAGCTTGCAATCCGTGACATTGCACGAGTGCAAAAATTACCGCTTGCTAAGGCCGACCAACTGGCAAAAATGATACCTGATAATCCAAAAACTACTTTTGAAAAGGCTTATGCAGAAGTCCCCGAGTTAAAAAAGGAGCGGGATTCCGGTGAAGAAATAGTCAAACAGACTCTTAAATATGCCGAAACGCTTGAAGGGTCTGTGCGGCAAGTTGGGCTGCATGCCTGCGGAATTATAATAGGGAAAGACGATTTGCTGGAGCATATTCCGGTTTGTACTTCTAAAGAGACGGATTTGTACGTGACCCAATACGATGGAGATCATGTTGAGTCAGTGGGAATGCTGAAGATGGATTTTCTTGGTTTGAAAACATTATCCATCATCAAAGACGCCGTAGCAAACGTTAAAGTTTCTAAGGGTGTTGATATTGATATCGACTCAATTCCATTTGACGATGAGGCGACTTTTCAGTTATATAGTAAGGGAGAAACGACAGCCGTTTTTCAGTTCGAATCTCCGGGGATGAAAAAGAATTTGCGCCAGCTTAAACCTAACCGCTTTGAAGACCTTATTGCGATGAATGCTTTATACCGGCCAGGCCCGATGGAATACATCCCCAGCTTCATTGAGCGGAAACACGGAAGAGAAGAAATACATTATGACCTGCCGGAGATGGAGGAATACCTGGAAGAAACCTATGGTATTACGGTTTACCAGGAGCAGGTGATGTTGCTTTCCCAGAAACTTGCAGGTTTTTCCAAGGGCCAGGCTGATTCTCTGAGAAAAGCAATTGGGAAGAAGAAAGAAAAACTCATGGCTCAACTTAAAGAGAAATTCTTTGAAGGCTGTAAAAATAATGGATATAGTGAAGAGATAATCTCAAAGATATGGAATGACTGGGAGGCCTTTGCTCAATATGCCTTTAATAAATCTCACTCGACATGTTATGCCAATGTATCTTACCAAACCGGCTATTTAAAAGCGCATTACCCTGCTGAGTTTATGGCTGCTGTTTTGAGCCGTAATACTACAAATATTGATAAAGTTACTCAGTTTATGGACGAGTGCCGCAGAATGGGTATTTTAGTCCTGGGCCCGGATGTCAATGAGAGTAGATTAAAATTTAATGTAAACAAAGACGGAAATATACGTTTTGGTTTGAGTGCCATTAAAGGAGTAGGAGAAAGCGCTGCTGAAAAAATTGTCATGGAAAGGGAAAAAAATGGGCATTTTAAAGATGTGTTTGATTTTGTTGAGCGGGTAAACCTTCAGGCCGTTAACAAAAAAAGTATAGAATCTTTAGCAACAGCCGGAGCGTTTGACAATTTGGGAAGTCAATCAAGAGCCCAATTTTTTGTGGAGAATGGAAAAGAGATGAGCTTTATCGAGAGTTTGATCAGATATGGAAGTAAATTTCAGGCAGATAAACAAAATCAACAGCAATCACTTTTTGGAGGAGCTACTGCCGTGGAAATAGCAAAACCTCCTATGCCCGAGGCGGAAGAATGGCCGAATATTGAAAAGCTAAAGAAAGAAAAAGAACTTGTTGGAATCTACCTTTCGGCTCATCCTTTGGATGATCATAAAGTGGAGATAGAAAATTTTACAGATACTACTTTAAAATCGCTTAATTCGGATTTTGACAGTTTTAAAGACAGGGAGATTTCTGTTGCAGGTATTGTTACTGCAGCTAAACATGCTGTTAGCAAAAACAACAAACCCTATGGCCGGCTGACGCTTCAGGATTATACGGATTCATACGAGTTTTTCCTGTTTGGCAGGGATTATCAGGAATTCAGGAAATTCTTTTATGAAGACAGCGCTCTTCTGATCAAAGCCAAAGTTCAAACACGTTTTAGAAATGATGACCGCTATGTGGTTAATATAAAGCAGATTCACTTACTCAGTGAGGTAAGGGAAGAACTGGCTAAAAGTATTAATTTAAAAGTTCCGCTTGCTGATGTCGATGAGGAATTCATTGAGTCTTTGAAGCAGTTTTCAAATCAGAAAGGGCAGGCGCTTTTACGTTTAGATATTATGGATGTCTCTGAAAATGTCTCAGTACAGATGTTTTCAAGGAGAAAAAGGGTGGATTTGTCTGATGAATTGTTTGATTATCTAAACCGGAAATCTACTGTTCAGTTTACTTTGAGTTAAACAATTTTCGTTTATTTTTGTAAATATAATCTATTAAATAAATTAAAAAAGTAATCTTATGGCAATAGAAGTAACAGATTCCAATTTTGAAGAACAGGTATTACAGTCAGATAAACCTGTAATAGTTGATTTATGGGCAGAATGGTGCGGCCCTTGTAAAATGATCGGTCCTATCATTGATGAAATTTCTAAAGAGTATGAGGGTAAGGCAGTTTGCGCAAAATTAGATGTTGATAGCAACCCCCAGGTTCCAACAAAATACAAGGTAAGAAACATCCCTACAATCTTATTTTTTAAGGATGGGGAACTAAAAGACAAACAAGTAGGTGCTGTGCCTAAAAACACCTTAACATCGAAACTAGAGGCATTGATGGATTAATTACATGCGGCAGGGATTTATTTGAAAAAAGCTTTATTAAATTATATTAGAAACCATGGGAAACATTTGAGTGAATGTTTTTCATGGTTTTTTTGATTTATTCAGGCGTATTCAGAAGCAGGCAATATATTGAATTGCAAGAAGTTATCGACAAAATTAAGCAAAGCGAAACCCCGAAAAATGCAAAAATGCTTAAAAAGCAGGGTCAAATTGTAAATAGAATTTTATAAAACGCTCATTCTTTCAATTAGCAAATTAAAACATCAGATACAATTTTTTTGTATTTCGTTGATAATTAGTTTTATCGTATTCTGAGTTCTTCATTCTGAATTCTTATAGAAATATAGCGGGTACTTCTGAATTTGCCTAAACATTGAATAAGTTAACCCACATTACTTTCTCCACTCAATTAACTTAATCAACTCAATCAACTCAATTTACTTTGATTATCTCATCGCACGAAGGAAATAAATTCCATATCCCCTGACTGTTGCAACAAACGCTACTGACTACTAACTAATTTTTACCCTTGCCTTGCAGATACATTTCGTATGCTTCTTTTATAGTATGGCCTTCTTCTACTGTAAAGATTTCAATTCCTGCTGCTTGCAGGGTTGATTTTGCCTTTGGCCCTACATGGCCGGTGATTACAACGGAAGCCTTCAGATTGGCTGCCTGTTGGCCTGCTTGGATGCCAGCGCCATGATCAAGATTCTGATTTTTTTCGTTCGAATAGAAGGATAGTTTATCTTCATCTTTATTATAGAGAAGAAAGCCTGTTGCTCTGCCAAATTTAGGGTCAAGTTCCGCATCCCATGATTTGCCTTTTGAAGAAAATAAGATATTCATAAGCACTTGTTTTTAAATAATATTTAGAATAAAAAAAACCTTGCGGTGTTCACAAGGTTTATTTTATATTAACTTAGTTTTTATCTTTTTCCATTGTAGCCCCATTTGAGGTATATTGCTCCCCATGTAAAACCTGCTCCAAATGTAGCAAGAACAAGGTTATCGCCCTTGTTGAGTTTTTCTTCCCATTCCCAGAGGCAAAGTGGCAATGTTGCTGCTGTTGTGTTGCCATAACGTTGGATGTTGATCATCACTTGTTCTTTCTTGATGCCCATTCTTTTTGCCGTTGCTTCAATAATTCTGAGGTTTGCCTGATGTGGAACAAGCCAGTCGAGTTCATCAGGTGAGATGTTATTACGTTTCATGATCTCTACTGACACGTCCGCCATATTAGCTACAGCAGCCTTAAAAACTTGCTGGCCTTCCTGATATATGAAGTGTTCTCTGTCGTCAACAGTTTGATGTGAAGCGGGTTTTATTGATCCGCCGGCTTTTTGATGCAGGTGCTTCCTTCCGGAGCCATCAACCTGCATTATTTCGTCTTTGACACCGATATCTTCTTCTGTAGGTTCCAGCAAAACAGCTCCTGAGCCGTCTCCAAAGATAGGACATGTTGCCCTGTCCTGGTAGTCCACAATCGAGGACATTTTCTCAGCACCAACTACAATAGCTTTTTTGTATCTTCCGCTTTCAATAAACTTAGAGGCGGTTGACAGTGCATATAAGAAACCGGAACATCCGGCATTTAGATCGTAGCTAAACGCATTTTTAATTCCAACTTTATCACTAATGATATTTGCGGTTGCCGGGAATTGCATATCGGGTGTAACTGTCGGGCAAATAACCAGATCGATTTCATCTGGCGATGTGTTTGTTTTTTTCAATAGTTGTTTTACAGCTTCTGCGCCAAGATCTGAAGAACCCTTCCCTTTCTCTTTCAGTATTCTGCGTTCTTTTATGCCAATTCTGGTCATAATCCACTCATCGGATGTGTCAACCATTTTCGCCAACTCGTCGTTTGTTAGCACGTAATCTGGTACATAACCGCCTACCCCTGTGATTGTTGCATGAATTTGTTTCATTGAAATGCTTCTTTAATTTTTTCGGACAAGTTTGCATCGATTACTTCCTTAGTATGCAATATCATGTTTTTCACGGCAATGTCGTTGGAAATACCATGCCCGATAATTATATTTCCGTTTACTCCTAACAAGGGAGTTCCACCTATATGTTCAAAATTAAATCGTTCAAAATAGCTATCGCTGATATTTTTCTTCTTTATTATTTTATATAATGCTTCTGCTTCTTTTAGTATTATATTTCCGACAAATCCATCACAAACCATTACATCTGCCTTGTCGTCAAAAATTTCATTCCCTTCTATATTCCCTATGAAGTTGAATCTTTTTGTTCCATTCATCAACTCGTAAGCACTTTTGACAACGAGATTTCCTTTTTCTTTTTCCTCTCCGATGTTGATTAAACCGACCCTTGGGTTAACCACATTATAAACATGGTTAGCGTAAATAGATCCGATCAGCCCATACTGGAAAAGTACATCTGGTTTGCAATCCGGGTTAATACCTACATCGAGTAGTATAGAGAATTTTCCATTTAACTGAGGTACTGCCGCAGTTATTACGGGACGAATGATTCCCGGTAAAGACTTAATGGTGTACATAGCACCTATCATCATTGCTCCTGTACTACCGGCACTTGCAAACCCGTGAATTTTTCCTTTTGTGAGCAGCGAATAGCCCTTATTTATACTGGATTCAGTCTTCTTCGCAAAAGCTTTTGCCGGATTCTCTCCATTTTCAATGGATCCTTCAGCATGAACAATTTCAAAAAAATCTTTTGAGTATCCTTGTGCCTCAGCGGATTTCTCTATCTTGTCTTTATTTCCTATTAAAACAAGTTCAACCCCGGCATCCATTTGTTTAGAGGCTAAAAAAGCTCCTGCGAGAGTAGCTTCAGGAGCAAAATCACCACCCATGATATCTAAACCAATTTTCATCTCAGAATGCGCTCAGAAATGCTACGCTTCAACTTCTTTTTCAATTGCCATTTTTCCTCTATAGAAACCACATTCGTTGCATATTCTATGATATTCATAAGTGGCTCCACAGTTTGGACAAGTTGCTGTTGTCGGATTTTGAACTTTTAAATGAGTTCTTCTCTTGTTTTTCCTTTGTTTTGATGTTTTTCTTTTTGGATGTGCCATTTTTTATTAGTTAATTTCGTTTAATAAAAATATTTTTTAATTTTTCCCATCTGGGGTCTATTTTGTCGTTGTCTTCGTTTTGCTTATATTTTTCGATTAAATCAAGCATTTCTTTGTTACAAGTTGGATTGCCTTCTTTATCATCCGGGTGGACTCTTTTTAATGGCAAAGACAAATGTATGTTTTCATAGAAGCGCTGAGCCAGATTTATTTTACCCTCGTTTTCTTTGATGTTGATCATGTCAGTTCTATCTTCTTCAAAGCCAGGGTCTAAATTTAAGTATAATATCCCTTCATATTGAATGGGATATTCAAAATATTCTAAACATCTGTCACACATTACACTGACATTCCCTTCAATCGTAATGTTTAAAGTAATTAGTCTCTTTTCTTTTAGAAGGGAAACATTTGCAATCAGAGTACCTTTGCTTATCTCTGATTTTTTGAAATGTTCAAAGAACGTGTTCGTTATCTTAAACTCAAAGTTATGTTCACCTAACTCAAGTTCCCTGAATTCAACCGTATATTGTTTAAGATTCCCCACGTTTACCTCCAAAAATTGTCCGTGCAAAACTATAAATTAAAATTCAAATAAAAAAAGAAAAAAACTTCAATGTTTTATGAGCAATTTTGAAATACCTCTCTAAATCAAAGTGAATAACTTTTTAAATTATAACTATTCAACGAATAATTTTATCATTTTTGTATTTTTAATTCATTGAAAAGAAAGCAGATTATGAAGATCAGGTTTTTGTTTGTTTTTGTTTTGGTTTTGCTTGGGATGCATGCTCATGCGCAGGATAGTTTAAAACTAATGCATTATAATCTGCTTTATTATGGTAAAAATATAGGTGATTGCAACTCTTCTAATAATGATGTAGATGAGAAAAATGAAGATTTGAGAAAAATAATCGATTATTATAAACCGGATATTTTTTCGGTTAATGAATTAGACGGAGAAGGAGTAACACCTATTGAAGATGATGAGACTTATCTTCTGAATAATGCATTAAACACCGATAGTATCATTTATTACAAGAAAGTTCCTTTTGAAACCATATATCTTGCAAACACTTTATTTTACAATCACAATAAGATTGGATTGAAGTCTTATAAGCCAATACGGATGAAGGTAGGATCTTTCGAAAAAATCATCAATGCTTACCGTTTTTATTATAAATCAGATGACTTAGCCACAACGAATGATACCTTATTTTTTACTTGCTTTGTTGCACATCTGAAAGCCGGTTCCGGAAGCCAAAGAGAAAGAGCTGATGAGGTGGATGTCTTTATGGATCATATACAGAATGAGATTGGTGCCCCCGGAAATTATTTCCTAATGGGCGATTTGAATGTTTACACTTCTGATGAAGCAGCATTTCAGAAGTTGATCAATCCTGATAATAGTGCTTATCAATTTAATGACCCGATTGATCAGTTAGGTAATTGGAATGATAATGAGGATTTTAAAAATCACCATACTCAATCTACGCATTCCTATGGTGGTTGTCATTCGGGAGGCGGAATGGACGACCGGTTTGATTTTATTTTGGTTTCTGATTATATAATGGACGGAGCGCAAGACGTTCATGCACTTGAGAACACCTATCAGGCTATGGGTCAGGATGGTAGCGGCTTTAATGGTTCCCTGAACAGGACCAATAATGAAAATGTCCCGGAAGACATTGCTCGGGCTCTATATGACTTTTCGGACCATCTGCCTGTGACAATGGAGATTAAGATAAACAGAAATCCGGCTACGGAAATTCAGTTTGACACCGTTTTTTATGAACCGGAGCAACCTGTTAACAATGATTCTGCAACAGTATATGCCCAGATAACAGATCCTGATAATCAAGTAAAGGAATTAGATATTGTGTGGGGTGATGTAAGTGAAAGCTATGAATACTCAGATAAAATGACGCTTGACGGCAACTTTTTTTCAACAAGTATTCCTTCCTATGAAGCAGGTGAAAGGGTATATTTTAAAGTTCGAACATTGGATTCTCAGGGAACAATTTTGAGTTCATCAAATGAGTATTCTTATGTTGTTGAAGAGGCAACTCAGCTGGAAAAACCTGAAGCAAATATTGGCAGATACGATATTACAAATCCTGTTCACAATAATTTGAAGATTTTTGTAAATGGGCAGGTAAGAAATTTAAATTATTCTATTGGAAATATGAGCGGGAAAGTACTGAAAAAAGGTAATTTTGGGAAACGGGAGAATGAACGGCTAAATATTCCATTTCATCAGTATCCTCCCGGTATGTATTGGATAAGACTCGTACCTGCTTCAGGAATTACACAAACAATTAAATTTATTAAATTAGAGACAAAATGATTTTTAAAAAGACGATACTGCTTGTTTTATTATTAGGGTTGATGGTGACAACCAGGGCTCAATATTTCAGTGCAGGAGAAGACCCGTCTTCTGTTAAATGGTCGCAGATCAATACCGAGCATTTTCAGTTGATTTTCCCGGAATCTTTTGGAGATAAAGCGGATTATGTGGCTAATATTCTGGATTATTCTTACCAAAAGCTGAGTTTTTCTTTAGACCATGAACCAAAAAAGATTTCAGTGATTCTGCATAATCAAACCATCGAATCCAATGGGTTTGTGTCACCTACGCCTTACAGAATGGAGCTGTTTACTGTTCCTTCAACGAATAATTTAACTGTGCCGTGGTTGGAGCATCTTTGTATTCATGAGTTGCGGCATGTGGTGCAGGTTGATAAATTGAATCAGGGCATTACGAAAGTTTTAACTTATCTGTTCGGCCAGCAGGCTACCGGTGCTGTAGCGGGATTAGTTCCTTTTTGGTTTTTAGAAGGAGATGCTGTACTTGCAGAAACCGCTTTGACACCTGATGGCCGTGGGCGTCAATCTGCTCATGCCAAAGAGCTTAAAAGCATTACCATGGATTCTGCTAAGTCCTTTTCTTTTAATAAAATGCTACTTGGTTCTTATAAACATAAAACTCCAAATCATTATAGCTTAGGATATCATTTGACTTCTTATCTTCGTAAAGAAAAAGGCACCTATGTATGGTCAGATATAGAAGATTATGCAGCCAGGAATCCTTATTTTTTGGCTTCGTTCAATCTTGGAATGAAAAAGCATGCGGGTGTGTACAGTGGAGAGTTGTTTGATGAAAGTATGCGGTATTATGATTCCCTCTGGACTGCTCAGTCTTTTGACGAAAAAAGAGAGCCATTCAAAAAGATAAACCCTCAGCGGAAAGATCCCTATGTAAGTTATCGGTTCCCCCAGTATATTGAGAATGATAAAATTGTTGCCAGAAAAGAAAGTTTTAGTTATTTGCCGAAATTTGTTTCAATTTCCCGCAAAGATGAAAAGGTAATCCACACACCCGGAATTATGACGGATGATCGATTTTCATATTCCAAGCCTTATATTGCCTGGTCGGAGAAGCAATATGATTTAAGGTGGGATCACAGGAGTTACTCTGTGATTAAGTTGTTTGATGTTGAAGAAAAAGAAGAAATTACGCTAACGAATGAAACCCGCTTATTCTCACCAGATTTGGATAAAGAGGCGAAGCAGATTGTGTGTGTAGAAGTTACTGAGGAAAATGACTATTCTCTTGTTATATTAAATCGTGAAACGGGTTTTATTCAAAAGCAATTTGACACTCCTCAGAATCAGTTTGTGCAACAGCCAATTTGGTCCCCGGAAGGTAAATTCATTTATGTTATTGGATTGACAAAAGAGGGAAAAACAATCTACCAGGTTAATCCTCAAACAGGCAAATGGGTATCGTTAATCGAACCAACTTACGATGACATTCAACATGTTACTGCCGGGAAGGGTGAGATATTTTTCCATGCAGATAAGGGAGAGACAGATAATATCTATAAAATGAGTTTCGAAGATAGCGCTACTTACCAGCTTACTTTTTCAAAAAATGGCGCTACAGATGCTTTTTATTCAGAACGATATGATAATTTGTTATACACGGATTATTCATCTGAGGGATATGATATTCATGAACTGAACCTGAAAGAATATCAGCCGGAGTTAGCTGAAGCAAAAAACGTTTCAGAACCTATAGTGGAGAAGCTTCAGGAACAAGAACCATCACCTGTTCGTTCGGGTGAAATTCCTGAGAAAAAATTTGAGAAAACCTCTTATTCCCGGATAAAAAATCTTTTCAGATTTCATAGTTGGGCGCCGTTTTATTTTGATTATCAAGAGGTGACCGAAAGAACGGTTACGCCTGCACCTGGCTTATTATTTCTTTCTCAGAATGATTTGAGCACTGCTACTTCCGGCTTAGGATATTCCTATGAGAATGACAATCACCAGGTTCATACACGGTTTACTTATAAGGGATGGTATCCTGTCATCAGTGTCTCATCTAATTATGGAAGGACACCTGAAATTATACAGCCATCGGACAGGGATCTCGAGCCTGACCCGACGAATGATTTCATTGACTTTTCATTGGATGTATCTCTTCCTTTAACCTTGAATGTGAACAGGTATATTACACGATTTATTCCTCGTATTGAATATGAATATGGAAAGGATTTATTTTATAACATTCAGGATAATTATTATTTGAGAGGATTGAAGACAATACAGTATAATCTACAGTTTTATTCTCTTCAAAGGCAAGCCTACAGGGATATTCAGCCAAAGTGGGGGGTGCTGACGAATTTAAACTATTTATCTTCGCCCTTCTCTGAAAACATATTGGGCACACGTTTTTCTTTAATGGGGAACGTCTTTCTCCCGGGCTTTTTTAAAAATCATGGAGTCAAACTAACAGGTGGTTATCAGAAACAAGAAACCGACATGTACTTTTTTTCAAGTTATCTTGAGTTACCAAGAGGTTATGAGTCGGTATACAGCGAAGAATTAATGAATTTTAAGGCGGATTATACCTTTCCTCTTTTTTACCCGGATTGGAGTATTTCTTCATTGTTGTATTTTAAGCGGTTTAAGGCCAATTTCTTTTTTGATTATGCCAGAAATAAATTTCGCAATTATGATAATAGCGATCAGCTTAGGTGGTTTTCCGAAAATTTGTATTCTTACGGAGCAGAGGTAACTACAGATTTCCATGTAGCTCGTGTCATGTTTCCTTTTACTGCCGGAGTGCGATATGCTTATCAACCAGTTAGCAGTCAACACAATGTGGAGCTTGTATTCAATATAGATTTTTATTCACTGTATAACCAATTTAGAAAAAGATGAAGCAGGTAAAACAGTTTATCAATGAATTAGGTTTTGATCCGTTCCTCGTATTTTATGTTATAATTGTCTTATTGGTCGGGTTGATTATTTTTCAAATCATTAAAAGGAGTCTGAGTAGTATCGAAAAGAAAGGGACTACCTTCATTGGGAAATTGAAGGTTTTTGATGCAGTCCGGACCAAAGCTCCTTTTATGAGGTCGGGTAAAAGCCAGAAAGATAGTGCTATTGAACGTTTTGAAGAACGATTCACCATCATTAAAAGAATGGTATTGATCCTTTTTGTTCTTGTTTGGATGTTTGTGTTAACCTTTCCTTTTGTCGGTAAGATTTCTGCCACTTTTGTTTCTTTGATTGCTGCCATCTTAGCAGCGGTTATTGGTATTGCTGCACGACCCTTTTTAGAAAACCTTATTTCAGGTATTGTTATTACTTTCAGCCGCCAGTTCCGAACCGGTGATACAGTTATGATTGACGGGAAGGATTATGGAACCGTGGAAGATATAACTATCACTCACAGTATTGTTAAATTATGGGATTGGAAACGGTTGATCATTCCCAATAGTAAGATGCTGAATAAAGAAATGATAAGCTATACCACCAAGGATTCCTATATATGGTCCAGTGTTGAGTTCTGGGTGGCTTATGATACTGACATTGCAAGTCTTCGCTCAATGGCTATAGATGTGGCCTCAAACAGTAAATATCTTGCTACAAGAGAACGCCCAAAATTTTGGATAATGGGAATGGAAAAGGAAGCGATCAAATGCTGGGTTTGTGCATGGACGAAATCACCCACAGATTCCTGGTATTTGAAAATTGATGTCAGGCAGCGATTGATTGAAGAATTTCAGAAAAATGGTATTAAAACGCATGCTTATCGTTTTGAAGATAAGCATTTTGGTGAAGAAAAGAATGGAGATGGGCACGCTCAGGAGTAGAGGTAAATATCAACAGAAGAATGCAGAATACAGAAGGACGAATACAGAATGCAGTAGCTAATTATCAACGAAATACAACGGCACTTTCAGGAGTAGTGGCAAATAGCTACAAAGAATACAGAGGCAATTTCAGAAGTACCGGCTAAATTTCTATAAGAATTCCTGCCGGCCGGCAGGCGGGCAGAACCCAGAACTCCTACCTGCCGGCAGGCAGGCAGAATGCGAAAGTTCTAATTATCAACGAAATATAAAATATTATATCTGGTATTTTAAGGTGTTAACTAAAAGAATGAGCGTTTTATAAAATTCTATTTAAAATTTGACCCTGCTTTTTAATCATTTTTGCATTTTTCGGGGTCTCGCTTTCCTTAATTTTATCGATAACTTCTTGCAATTCAACAGGTTGCTTACTTCTGAATGCGCCAGCTTAATTTACTCAACTTACCTTAATTATTTCATTGCAAGAAATGAAAAGAATTCTATATCCTATTAGGTTCCGAATTCTGAATTCTGTTCTGTATTCTGAATTCTGTATTCTGCATTCTTTTATTGATATTTATCTTCTACTTCTGAAACTGCCTAAATATAAGCCGCAAGAC
>JBNJFT010000027.1:12511-19067 GCA_051747065.1 Bacteroidota bacterium
ATTCTGAATTCTGTTCTGTATTCTGAATTCTGTATTCTGCATTCTTTTATTGATATTTATCTTCTACTTCTGAAACTGCCTAAATATAAGCCGCAAGACGAAATATAAGAAAACTCCTCACCAGGAGCTAAAGGCTAAAAGCAAAAGGCAAATTGCAGCATATAAATTGGATAAAAATATGGGTTTATTCCTCTTCGTAAGAAATATATTTGAACGGAATCTGTAGAATTTCTTCGTAATCTTCCCCTGCTTCCAGCATATCTTCATCGTCTTCCGGGTAGTGCCAATGTATTTCAACCTCGTTTCCGTTTTTATGGATCTGTTTAAAAGTTTTAAATATTTCCAACAACATTTTTGAGGAGGCTGTATTGTAATATTCCATGTCGACTATGAGCTCGGTCTTTTTATTTGGGTTTTTGGCGTATTCCTTAAGCCATTCTATAATGGGGTTGTAAAATGTCCTGGCTTCTTCGGGGAATGATTTCCCTTCAATTTTAAAGTGGTTATTTTGTTTGTCTAAAATAATTCCGGGCGTTTCCGGTGTTGCTTCTAATATTATTGGTTCCATATTAATTTGTTTTTATCAGGGTTTAAACAACGGAGGGTGAATTTTTGTTAACCATTAGATTCCTTATCCTGATACGGGTAAAATTCTACAGGAGCGCTGATCATTTCAGAAAACTCTTTGCCGGAATCAAGCATGTCATCATCTATTTCTAAATAGTGCCATTCAATAATCACTTCATGTCCGGATTTGTGTAGTTTATCCAAAGTGTAAAAAATCTCCAGCATTCTGGTGGAAGAGGCAGAATTAAAATAGTCCATTTTGAAAACAAAAGTGGTTTTTTTGTTTGGGTTTTGAATATATTCATCCAGCCAGTTCAGAATGGGTTCGAAAAATTTATTCGCTTCTTCAGGAAAAGATTTCCCCCATATCTTAAAAGTTCCTTTTTCTTTGTCCAGGATAAGTCCCGGAGTTTCCGTTGATTCTTCGTAAATTAATGATTCCATTTACTCTTTAGGCTTTTTCTTGAGATATTGATCAATCAATTTCAAAAATGATTTTAATTTAATAGGTTTTGTTATAAAATCATCGCACCCTACTTCTTTGGATTTTTCTTCTGCGTTATCAATGCTAAGGGCTGTCTGAGCGATGATTGGTATGTCTTTATTTATTTCTTTTATTTTTGCAGTACTTTCAAAACCATCGATTTTCGGCATATTGATATCCATCAGGACCAAATCAATTTCGGGGTCATTTTTTATTTTTTCAATTGCTTTTTCCCCGTTTTCTGCATGTACAATTTCTACGCCGGTGTTCTTCAGTGCCTCGCTGAGGAAAATAAAGTTAATTTCCGTATCTTCTGCTATGAGTATTTTATAGTTTTCCCAGTCGTATTCTCCTGTTTTCTCAGACAGTTTTGGCTTTTTCGTTGCTTTGAGCCTTGTTCCTATAATAAGAATATCATCGAGCTGCTGGTAACCATTTTTCCATTCTTCATATTTGTCGTTGAGGATTTTTTTCTGCTCTTCCATTGGTTTTTGGTGAATATCAAGCAATAATTGTTTAAAATTACGGCTCATAAACTTTCTGCCCTTTGTCCCTCCGATCTGGTCCGGATATCCATCGGAGAAAAGATATACCATGTCATTATCTTTTATATCCAGTTCGTGGTTTGTGAACGATTTGTCGGCCTTTTTATGGATAGCTACGGGCATTCTGTCGGCTTTCTTTTCTATGATTTCATTATTTCTAATAAGAATTAACGAATTATGGGCACCTGCAAATTGTATTTTCTTGTTGTCAAAATCAATAATCGTCAGTGCAATGTCAATTCCGTCCTTGGAATCGCTATCGTCTTTGTCCTGGTGAAGCGACTGAATGATATAATTTCTTAATTGATTGAGTATTTCATTTGCCTGAAGAGAATATACGTGTTTGTTTTCAGTGATTCTATTTACAATTTCGTTTAGGAAAGCAATTCCCAGCATACTCATAAAAGCTCCCGGCACGCCATGCCCTGTGCAATCAGCTGCAGCAATTATGATTTTGTTATCTTTTTGAGTCATCCAGTAGAAATCTCCACTTACTACATCCCGGGGTTTAAAAAGAAGGAAATATTCTGAGAAACCTTTTTCAAGCATATAATCCGGTGGCAAGAGTGCATTTTGAATTCGGCTTGCATACTCAATGCTGTCTAATATGTCCTTTTTTTGTCTATTGGCAAGGTCTCTTTGTTTTTCAATTTCAGTTTTCTGGTCGTTGATTTTTTTGTTTTGTTTCTCTAACAATTTGTTTGCTTTCTTTTTTTGTCTGAACTGAAAGATAATAATAATAAGAAAAATCAAGATCAGGGAGACAATGCCAATGAGGCCGTATCTTATTAATTTTTCATTACGAAGTTTCTCTTTTTGTTTGCTGACAGTAAGTTCTTTCATCTCAATCTCCATTTTTTGCTTTTCTGTCAGCATTATTGTTTCTGTTAGTGAGTCTTTTGTAGATTTAAGTTTTTGTGTTTTATTGGTAAGATCTTTTTCTTTTTGTTCCTTTTGTGTTTGAATTTCTTCGACTCTTTTACTTGTTTCATCTTCCATTTTCTCCATTTGCTCTTTCTTGATCTTTTTATCGATCATAGAGAATTTATCGAAGTATTCAATAGATTTTTGGCTATTCCCTAATGATTCATGATTTTCTGCTAACAGACCATAACATCTGCGAATAAGCTTTAACGAGTTTAATTCTTTTGCTATATCCAAAGCTTCTTCTGCAGCGTTAATTGATTTGTTATGTTCACCGTTGCCTTTAAGAGCTGAAGCTTTATTTGTCAAGCCGTTCAGAATCCCTTCCTTCTGGTTTAACTCCCTGGCAATTTTTATTCCATTATCAAACTGGCTTATAGCTTGTTGGTATTGTTCCTGTTCAGAATATATGAGACCGAGGTTGTATCGAATGGTTTTTATTCCGTTGCGGTTTCCGACCTTGGAGTTATACTCAAGCGATTTGTTAAAATTTTCTAAAGCTTTATTATGAAGACCATTATTCCAGTGGATGTACCCCATTTTACCACTATAATTGGCTGCTGATGAATAATCCTCTTGCCTGACAGCTTCTTCAAGATCCTGAGTTAATTTTTGTATCCGTTTTTGCTGTTCTGATGGTAAATTTTGGGCACTTATGCTGTTAGCTATAACTATAATTACAAAAAATGTAACAAATATTGATCTTTTTAGAAATGCCATAAGAGGTTATTGGTTTAATCTATGTAAAATTGTGTAGTTTTTTCATTTTTATTACCAAGTTTATCATAACCCACCATGTTCAGCTTGTAAAGTGTTTTGCCGTTGAACCCTTCAATCAGGCTTCTATATAGTTTCGTTTCCGAATCATTGAGGCTGTAATATAATTTATCCACACCTACATAGTGATCTGTTGCTGAAAGGAATAAGATGGTGTGCCTGGGATAGGAAGGAATTTCTTTTCCTTCGACAGATTTGGTTTTTTCGGAATTTATGCTGAATCTGTGATACAATTCGGGGCCGGAATTATCTACCAGGCATAAAATATTATTGGTATTCGTGTTGTCCAGGTTATCGTATCCGGTATAAGAAATTTTATATAGTCCTTCTTCATCGAGAGAAATGGGATCATTGTATTCTTCTTCTGTTTCATCATCGATGTTATAAGTTATTTTTTTAAAGCCCGATTGATTATCCGTTCCACTAAACGTGATTTTAGTGTCTTTTGTAATAAATACTGTGTCTTTAGAGGTAAAAGCAGGGCCGTCAAAACTATGGTTGATATTAGGGCCGGAGAGGTCTACATGTGATCGGCCGGATTTATTTGACAGTATTTCTGTGCGTTTTTTGTTATTTACATTGTCGATAGCAAGGGTTTGTATTTTTAATCTACCTGATGCAGAGAGACGAAAAGGCTTGTCATAGACTTCAAAAGCACCTTCATTGACTGAATATCTTACTTCTTTTACTCCGGCTTTATTATCCATGGAAATAATTTTCAGCTTGTTTCTTCCGGAAAGATATTCTTTTCCCTGGGCTACGTAGGTGTTGCCCATTAATTCTTCTACAACTCTTGGCGGGGTTTTATCAACATAAAATTCGAATGTTTTTTCTTTTTCTTCATTTTTTACATGGTCTGTTGAGTAATAAGTAATCGTGTGTTCTCCTTCCTCGAGGTATTTGGCTTTAATTGATGCGCTGTAGGTTTTTTTTTTCCCTTCGTCAATTGTGTAGTAAGTTTCCTTTATCTCGGATAATTTGTCTTCTGAGACAAGTTTTATTTCTGATCTACCGGAGAGGACGTTTTCGTGTTTGTCGCCTTCAATTTTGTGGGAAGTTTCGGGAGGAGTTAAATCCAACACAATGTGAGATTCATTTGGCTCCTCTGCGTTCCCTACATTATCTACTCCGTAATACTTTATTTTGTACTCTTTTTCTTCTTCAATATTGATCGGTTCATTGTACTTTTTATAGGGAGCTTCGTTAATGGAATAATAGATTTCATTCACCCCGGAGAGGGCGTCGTATTTTTCAAAACGAATTGTCGTTTTTTCCCCGATGAAAATTTTATTATCGGCTTTGTTTATATTATCAGTTTCAAAAGAGATTTCAGTTTTTGGTGCTTTGCTGTCTGCATAAATCTCAAAGATAATATCCTCCTGGGGGTACACAGGCTTTTTGGTTTCCGGGTCTACTTTCCATGGAGAGCGGATTGTATTGATACCTTCGGTGTCAAAATACATTGGGTTTGTATATTCTTCCGAGTCTTCACTTTTCAGTTGGAAGCTTTTACCATCTTCATCCGGAGATGTAGAAATACTAAGATAGACGGGTAAATCTTTATTTATGAAAAGTTTTCCCTCCGGCGACTGGTATATTTTCTTTTCGTGATCTAATTGTTCTTGCGAAAATATCCACAAAGGAGTTAAAAGCAAAGTTAACAGGAGAATTTTCTTACGATCCATATTGGTTTTAATTTTAGGGTCAATAAAAATACTAAATAATGGGCTTTTTTCAAAGAAATATAATTGTTATTTTAGCTTCAGGTTTTACGTTAAATAATGTGTTTTGTTACTTAATGAAAACCAGGCGAAATTTAGTAAGAGACGGAATCATTTGATTTTAAAATAGATGCTATGAAAGAATACAGTCGAATTTTATTAAAATTAAGCGGAGAAGCCCTTCAGGGTTCAAATGAATTTGGAATTGATCCGGATGCAGTAAAGCAGTTTGCCTCACAAATAAACGCGATTACAAGGCGGGGTGTTGAAGTTGTGGTTGTACTTGGCGGGGGCAATATATTTCGTGGTTTGCAAGGAATGCAGTCTGGAGTCAGTCGTGTCAAAGGCGATCAGATGGGAATGCTGGCCACCGTGATAAACAGTATGGCTTTGCAATCCGGCATTGAAAATGAAGGGGGGGAAGCCCAGGTTTTTACTTCTGTTCGGATGGAGCCTTTTGCTGAATTCTATGTTAAGGAGCGAGCCCAGGAAGCTTTACAATCAGGGAAAGTGGCAATTATTGCCGGAGGAACGGGGAATCCATATTTCACTACGGATTCTGCTGCTGCTTTGAGGGCTTTGGAGATTGAAGCAGATGTATTATTGAAAGGCACCCGTGTAGATGGTATTTATTCGGATGACCCTGAAAAGAACAAAGACGCAGTGCGATATGAAAAAATTACTTATAATGAAGCTCTTGAAAAGCGCTTAAATGTTATGGACATGACCGCTTTTGCCTTATGCCGGGACAATGATCTGCCGGTGATTGTATTTAATGTAATTGAACCGGGCAATTTGCAGGATTTATTGTCAGGCAAAGATATAGGAACAATGGTTTATTAATATGTGTTTTTTTATTAAATTTGTTCAGAATGTTCTATTAAACCAAAACTGACAATTATTATGAATGATGAAATACAAAAGGTTATCAAGGACACGAAGTCCAGAATGAAAAAGACCATCGATCATCTGGCCGATGAACTCGCTCGTATCCGTGCAGGTAAAGCAAACCCCAGAATTCTGGACGGGGTTTATGTGGATTATTATGGCACAAGCACCCCGCTCTATCAGTTAGCAAATATTGGCACTCCTGATGCAAAGACCATCACTGTGCAGCCATGGGATAAAAATGCACTTAAGGAAATTGAAAAGGCGATTATGGATTCAAATCTTAGTTTGAACCCTCAGAATGATGGTGAAATAATACGGATTAACATACCGCCATTGACAGAGGAGCGAAGAAAAGAATTGGTAAAACAGGTGCATGCGGAAGCTGAAAGTGCGCGGGTTAGTATAAGGAGTGTCAGGAGAGAAGCGAATGAACAGCTAAAGAAAATGAAGAATGAAGGGATGCCTGAGGATGAAACAAACAGAGGAGAGGATGAGGTTCAGAAACTTACAGATGAATTTGGCAAGAAGGTGGAAGAAATCATGAAAGAGAAAGAAGAAGAGATTATGACTGTATAGAAACCTGTAATAAGGTTTAAAAAACTATAAAAAGGAGGCAGAAGCTAAGCCAGTTTCTGCCTCCTCTTTTT
>JBNJFT010000028.1:0-18816 GCA_051747065.1 Bacteroidota bacterium
AACCACGACAGTTTTTCCTTCGACATCAATATCCTCATAATCATTCCAGTTATATTCCGGAGCAACAATTCCATATCCTCCGAAAACGAGTTCTGATTCATTTAATTCAATCTTATCTGTTAATCTACGTGAGAAAGCAACAAAATCATCCTTATAATCCAACTCTACATTACCGTTCCCGGTTTGAAATTTCATCTTCTTTTCAGGATCAACTGCTACTTCCACCATAGGAACTTCCTGAAAATAACTTCCATCATTTGCAGGTTTCAGTCCTATTCTTTGAAATTCTTTTTCTAAATATGTCAGGGTCGTGTCCTCACCCTTTGTAAAAGGTTTTCTGCCCATAAAAGCATCTGAACCCATTTCTTTTACATATCTTGTTATATCCTCCGTACGAATGGTTTGGCCTGCCTTTTCTACTTCATTTTTAGTACAAGATTGAAAAAAGAAGAAAAGTAACAGTATAAAAATTGGGAGTTTTCTCATAATTATATATTTTTATCAAAGGGCTGGAATAAAAATAAAAATAAACCTGAACAAATCATAAAAAATAGTTGATTGAGTTGATTAAGTTGATTGAGTTGATTAAGTGGAGTAAGTAAATAGGTTGACTTAGCTAACTAAATCAACCTATATATAAAAATGAAGGTTTTTAAACATTTAGGTTTTGAGATAATTGAGCTACTTCTGAAATTGCCTGTAGGATTCAACGATTCAACAATTATTCAATCAACTTAAATATTTCCTCCAGCGGTTTTTTTTCCTTTGGTTTCATATCTTTTTCAGGAACACCAACTGCAACAAAAGCCACCAGGCTGTAGGGCTCTTCTAATTCTATAAGCGACTCCAGCCCATCTTTTGCCATCATCGGGGCACTCATCCAACATGCACCATAACCCATATCCACTGCCGTTAACAAAATATTCTGAATAGCGGCGCCGGCGCTTTGTATATCCGGATAATTCCGCATTTTATTTATATCTTCATGCGAAACAGTCACTCCTTTTTCCAGCACCGACTCGTATTCTTCCATTGACAAGGCAATTAGAGCCGGGGCGTTTTCAAAAAACGTAGCAAACCATTCTACCTGGGATTTTATATTTCTTGATGCTTTTGATTCATTTTCAGGTATTTGTTCTATTTTATCCTTAACAAGATCTGCCATTTTTTCCATCAAACGCTTGTTCGTTATTACATAAAATTTCCAGGGCTGATAATTGTTCACACTCGGAGCAGTTCCTCCCATCTGCACCATTTTTTTCAAATCCTCAACAGGGATCTGTTTATCCTGAAATGTTCGGATACTTGTTCGTTGTTTGATGACTTTTTCTAATTCCATAGGTTCTTGAATTTTATAATCATTTGTATTGAAGTTATGAATATAGGAAATAGTTCCTGAAGTTTCAACAATCCAACACTATGAATTGTTGTCAAATTTAAACTTGACTAACCATTAATAAATTATTATTTTAGGATAAAAACAAAACAATTTAACTATGAATTATTTTTATATAACAGGAACAAGCAGAGGTATAGGCAAAGCAACAGCCGAAGAGTTATTAAAAGATAACAACAACTTTGTATTTGGCATTTCCCGCCATAATTCTATAAAGCATAAAAACTACAAACATATTTCTCTGGATTTAAGTGACCTCGAGAAGGTAAAGGCATTTCAATTTAGCAACTTCGAAGACGCACAAAAAATTGTTCTTTTTAACAATGCGGGCATTCTGGGCGAGGTAAGACCTGTAGGCAGCCTGGACAACGAAAAGATCATTCAAAGTCACAACATCAACCTCATTAGCCCTGCTATTTTAATGAATAACTTTCTTTCATTTTATAAAGAAAGCGAAGCAGAAAAAATCATTATAAACACCAGTTCAGGGGCGGCAAGGCATACAATTCCTTCATGGAGTACTTATTGCAGTACAAAAGCAGGGTTGGAAATGTTTGCCCGCGTAATAGCTGATGAACAGCAGGATGCAAAAATCACTCCTGCAAAAGTATTTTCTGTAGCTCCCGGCGTTGTTGACACAGAAATGCAGGATGAAATCCGTGAAGTAGAACCGGAAAATTTCAGAGAACTTGAACGGTTTGTTAAACTTAAAAAGAACGGCCAACTCACAAAGCCTGAAGATGTTGGGAAACAATATGCTGATATAATGCTTCACCCGGAAAAATACCCGGAAATGTTAATGGATTTAAGGGAGTAAAAATAATTTAAAATCACTAACAACATAATGTAAGCAATAATTCAACTCACTATCCGCAAGCCACATTTCTTGCGGATTATTTTTCTTCAAAAAACCACATTTCTTATGAACCTTAAAACAAATATTTCGTAATAGCTGTATACTATTTAACCAATCAAAACCACTATGAAAAAGCATGTAATTATATTGATTCTAATATTGGCAACATCAGCAATGACATTCCAATCATGCGATGAAGATGGAGATTTTAACATCTTCACTCTAGAGCAAGACCGGCAATTTGGTGAAGACTTCGACAGAGAGCTCCGAAACAATAATGAATATGATATCTTAAGCGAATCCAACTATCCCGATGCTTATGACCACCTGAACAGAATAAAAAACGATTTACTTCAATCTGATGAATTCATCCACAAGGATGATTTTAACTGGGAAGTAACAATTATTCGAGATGACGAAGTTTTAAATGCTTTTGCAGTACCCGGAGGGAAAATGTATTTTTATACAGCCCTCATAAAATATCTGGACAATGAAGCACAATTTGCCGGAGTAATGGCACACGAAATGGCACACGTGGACAAAAGGCACTCCACAGAGAGAATGACAAAAACCTACGGCTTTCAATTAATGCTTTCGATGATCCTTGGCGAAAATCCCGATAAATGGGCAGAGATTGCTGCGAGTTTAGCTCAGGGTTTAGGAGAACTTAAATTCAGCCGTGATGATGAATACGAAGCCGATGAATATGCCGTGAAATTCACAGCAGACACAGACCTTTATCCCAAAGGCGTTGCTGGCTTTTTTGAAAAAATGGAAGGAAGCCCAAGGCCACCGGAATTCCTAAGCACGCATCCGAGTCCGGATAATCGCATTGAAAGCATTGACGATGTATGGAAAGACATAGGTTCACCACCTGGAGAAAAAAATGAAAGCAGGTATCAGGAATTTAAAAGTAGCCTGCCTAATGAGGGGTAAAAAAAACATTGATGAACTGATCTGGGGAATCGATTATGGAAAAAAGTTGTCGGGAAATACCGTAATATGTGAAAAACAGCGAGAACAACTGGTGTTTTTCAAAGCTCCTAAAAATGAAGATGCAGACCAGTTTATCCTTCAGGCCGTAGAAGATAGAAAACCAGAATTGATCTTCATCGATGCCCCTCTGTCCCTTCCCGGGGTTTATGCAGACAAAAAGAATTACGACGATTATTTCTACCGTAATTGCGATAAGCAACTTGGAGCTATGTCGCCAATGTTTTTAGGCGGATTAACAGCGCGGGCAATTCGTTTAAAACACACCATCGAAAAAATGGGAGTCGAAATAAAAGAAACTTACCCAAAAACACTGGCTAAACAATTCAAACTCAAAAACTACGGATACAGACTAGGCAAAGAAAATATTGAAAAATGCTCAGACATCCTTGATAAAACTTCACTAATCGAAGTTGATAAAAAACAGATTTTATCCTGGCATCATTTTGATGCACTACTTGCGCTTTTATCGGCATTACGTTATTACCGCGGATTCCATTATACTCATGGAAATGAAAAAGAAGGTTTGATATATACCTGAGCAGACAATTTCTAGAGTAGGCAAATATTAAAATGACCGGCAATCAGCTAATGAGTAAGCAGCAAGCACTCTGCAGCAGGCAGTGAACATGCAGCATGTAAAGGATAAACAAATTGTTCTCCATAATTTGCAGTAGAATAATCTAAAGTTTTGTGAGTTCTTTACATGTGTCGATAATTCCGTAACCTCGTTTTTTAGGGATTTTTGCATTTTCCGGGGTTTTGCCCTTTTAACCTTGTCGATAACTTCTTATAATTCAACACATTGACTGCTTATGAATATGTCCAGAGCAAAGCGAAATCTATGATAATGCAGCGTGTTCTGTATTCTAGGTTCTGAATTCTTACCAAACATCAACAATCTACCATCCATCATAAAGCCCCCAGAAACTGGCTTACGAGAATAAGCAGCACCAATGCAAACGGGTAAACGGTAGCATAAGCAAGTTGGGGAGCATTTGTATGCGTCATTGGCTCTACAGCACTAAGCGCTGGAGTGCTGGTCATACTACCTGTTAAAGCTCCTATAAGTTTCAGGAAATTCATTTTGAAGATATAATATCCCACCGAAATACTCAGCACCATGGGAACAATAGTTATGATCAGGCCCGCCAGAAAATAATCGACTCCGCTGGTTTGTACCGTTTCCACCAGGTGCTCTCCGGCATTCGTTCCCACAGCAGAAAGGAAAAAGACCAGGCCAAGTTTACGCAAAATTTGATTAACTGTTCCTGAGACATTCCAGACAATTTTGCCGGTTTTGCCAATTTTACTCAGCACAATAGCAGCAATCAGAACTCCTCCTGTAAGACCTAGTTTAAATGTTACATCGCCATATAAAGGAATTGTAACTTCCCCGATCAAAATTCCAATGATAATCCCCAGAGCAATAGGAAGCAAGTTCAATTCATCCATCTTCTCCCTGCTGTCACCAAGCTTATGCCCAATCGACCTGACGTTGTGCTCCGGCAAGGTTGCAGTTAGTTTATCGCCAAACCGAAGTTTACTGGTAGCTTTGGGGGTGATTTCAATTCCACTTCGTCGAATACTGGTTATAGTCGCATTATAATTCTGCAACAACCCGAGTTGATTCAACGACTTGTTAATCACCTCTTTATTCGTGACCAAAAACTTCCTTACTGTAATCTTCCCGGAAATTGGGATATCAATATCTGTTTCTGTTCCTATCAAATATGAAAGTTTATCCAGATCATCTCTCGTTCCTACAGCCCGGATAACATCTCCCTCTTCCAGAACAGTAGAAGGCTCAACCCCTGTTATCTTATCTCTTTTTACAATTCTGGAAATATTCGTATTTGTAAGCGATCGTATATGAATATCGTCAACAGTTTTGCCGAAAATATTCGGATTTTCAACCACAAAATTTTTGGATATCAGCTCGGGATAATCAACCTGCAATTCCTTTTCAAACTTTTCTTCTTCTCCTTTAATACTAACACCAAAAATTTTCGGCGAAAGCCTGGCAAAAAGAATAACACCAATCACGCCAAAAGGATACGCAATACCAAAGCCAATTGAAGAAAGAGATGAATTTGTGCTCTCTATAGCGGCAGCAAGGCCTGAGGTACTTGTAAGAGCCCCGGTAAACAAACCAACTGCAAGTTTAAAATCGATATTCAGAAGATTGGCCAGCAAAATGGTCACCAATGCGCCGGAAACAATCACCAGAAAAGCAAGCCCGATCAAAACCTTGCCGGTTTTTTTAAATGATTCAAAAAATCCGGGGCCGGCTTGTATCCCAACCGAAAACATGAAAAGGATCAATCCCAGTTTCTGAAAAATTTCAGGAATCTTAACCCCAAAATGGCCAAATACCAATGCGACAAAAATCACTGCGGATATATCCAGTGAAATTCCTTTAATATTCACTTTACCAAGGGCAATACCCAAAGCAACAATTAAGAAAAATGCCACATAAGTGTTACTAAGCAATTCCATCTATACCTAACAATTTGTCTGCAAATTAATGAGAAATATTCAGGAAAATAAAATGAATCAACTATATTTTATAACAAATTAAAAAAGACCCATCCATAAATAGACAGGTCCTGGATTATACAACTAAAAACTTTACTCATCCCGGAGGGAGTGTGCAGGATTTGTTATAGCAGTTTTATAGGCACGGTAACCAACTATAAAAAAAGCGACCAAGAAGGCTAACAAGGAAGAAACTATGAAAACCAACAAATTTAAATCTACACGAAAAGCAAAATCATTCAACCAGTTATTCATAAAATAGTAAGCTATTGGCCATGAAACCACTGTGGAAATTATGATTAAAACAACTATTTCCCGCGATAACAATCGTATTATACTGGCAACTGAAGCACCGAAAACTTTTCTCACTCCTATTTCTTTCACCCGCTGCTCTGCCATAAATGAGGCAAGACCCAGCAATCCAAGGCAGGCAATTAAAATAGCAAGTATTGAAAATGATTTAAAAATCATCCCTACACGTTGTTCTTTTCGGTATTTAGCTTCCCAATCGTTTTCCAGAAAAGAGTAATTAAATAGAGTTGGCTGAACAAAATCTCCCCATTTACTTTTTACAAAATCGACTGTTTCATTAACATTGTCCGGGGATATTTTAACAGACATTTTCGAAAAACGATTGTTCATATAATAAATAACTAAAGGTTCAATATTATGATGCAAAGACTCATAGTTAAAATTTTTCATCACGCCAAGCACTCTGAATTCAATATTATTTCCATCTCCCTGAGTCAGATACAATTCCTTTCCTAAAGGAGATTCATAGCCTAATTTTCGTTGTGCTGCTTCATTGATTACGACACCCAGTGAATCGGAAGAATAATCTTCTGAAAAAAAACGTCCTTCCTCCATTTCAATGCTGTAAGTTTCATCAAAATGATCATCAGTATATGTGAAATTTAATATTATACTTTCTTTTGATGATCCTCCTTCAGGATAAAAAGCTGTTTTGCCACCTATTTCTCCCGGAACTCCCCGGGAATAACTAACCGTTTTCACGTGAGGATTTTTTAACAATTCCTGCTTAAATGCATCTGTATTAGCTCTTAAAGCATTCACCTGGTTTACCAGCATAACATGATCTTTTTGAAAACCAAGATCTTTATTCTTTATAAACTCCATCTGTCGATTAACGATAAAGGTGCTGATAAACAGAATAATGGTAATAATAAACTGAAAGGTAACCAATATACTTCTTAACCGTGAATTTTTGGAACCAGATACCACTTTGCCTTTCAAAACAGTTATCGGCTTGTAAGCGGAAAGATAAAAGGCCGGATAACTGCCTGCTAATAATCCAACGAACACGCCTAAACTCAATAAAAACAATAAAAAACCCGGCTCCTGAAGATATTGTATAGCTAAATTCTTATTTGTAAAATTATTAAAAGCTGGTAAGGATAACTCCACAAAAACAGTAGCAATGACTAAGGCCATGAAAGTAATCACAAAAGCCTCTGTCAGGAATTGAAAAATCAATTGCTTCCGAAAGCTTCCCGTAACTTTCCTGACACCGACTTCTTTAGCCCTGTTAGCTGACTTCGCTGTTGAAAGGTTCATAAAATTAATAACAGCAATAAAAATCAAAAATATTGCTATTATTGAGAAAAAGTAAACATCGTTCATGTTGCCGGTCTCTCCTATTTCCATATCCAACCCGGAATGCAAATAAATATCTTTCAGCGGTTGAAGTCTATATCCCCAACTATTGCCCGATTCATTAAACTCTTCTAAACTTGAACCAAAAAAGCGTTCCACTTCAGGACCAATATATTTCTTAATCAGCTTAGGGAACTGGCTTTCTATTTCTTTCGGCGCCAAACCTTCTTGCAAAACCAAATAAGTATGTACCAGGTTTGAAAGCCAAATCGGATTATTAGCCTGTCGGGAGCTAACATAAGAAACAAGGAGGTCATACTGAAAATGTGATGTTTCCGGGCAATTAGCTATTACACCTGTCACTTCAAGTTCCTTATCCTGATTATGCCAGGTAATGGTTTTACCAATTGGGTCCTCATTACCAAAATACCGGGAAGCGGTAGATTGCGTTATAACCACTTTATTGGGAGACGCTAATGCTTTCTCCTTATTGCCTTTTATTAGCGGAATTGTAAACACATCAAAAATACTGGAGTCTGCAAAAAAGACCTCTTTCTCTATGAATTTTTTCTCTCCAATACGAAATTCGGATTTATCCAGTGATTGAAGACGCAAAAATTCCTTGACGCCTGGGAACTCAGACTTCATTGCAGGGCCAACAGGATTACCAGTCACAGCTTGATTCATATCATCAGACTGAAACCTGCCATGAGAAGTTATACGATAAATCTGCTCCAGATTTTCATGATGCTTGTCATAACTAAGTTCATCTTGTACATAAAGCATAATCAATATGGCACTGGCCAAACCTATAGCTAAACCAAAAATATTAATTGCAGCGTATCCTTTATACTTTTGGAGAGTACGTATAGCAATTTTAAAGTAGTTCTTTATCATGATAGTTTAAATTTTAGTGAAAAACATGTTTATTCAACAAAGCTTGTGCCAATAACACTTAAAATACTCACACACAACAAATAGCAAGTTTTTTTAAAATATAAAACTGTTCGAATAAAGCCACTGGGTGTTCGAAAACGAACACGAAATATTCATAATTTCAACAACAAAATTCTTTCATTCATCATATATTTGTAGAAAACAATATCCAGATGAATAAAAAAATAAAAACACTAACTTTTGTCAGCCTGATTGCATTTCTCCTTGGTTTTGCAAGCTGTAGTTCCTTTAAACCCATTGAGGTAGGAAACCCGAAAGATGTTCAAATTCATTCGATCAAGGCAAATAAAATTAAAGCAACCATTTTTCTTCCAATCAAAAATCCAAATCTTTTTGGTGTTAAGGTAAAAGAGATCGATGCTACAGTATTTATCAATGATAAAAAAACGGGGAATGTTATTAATTCAGAAACCCTTAAAATTCCTGCTAATTCAGACAAAACCCAGAAACTGAAATTTGAAATAGATTTCTCAGATATTATATCAGGAGGATTGTCAATATTTAAAATTATGAATGAAAGAAAAGTGGACTTGAGGCTGGAAGGAACAATTACAGCAAAGACGCTTTTTACAAAAAGAGAAATGGATTTTAATAAGGAAAGAACAATTCGTCTAAAAGATTAACAAAACCAAAACTATAATTATTAAATACAAACGATTTTGTTTAATTTTGTTCAACAATAAAAGGCATGCCAATGATTAAAAAAATAAGCTTAATCCTTTTCCTCTTGTCGGTTATAGTGAGCGGAAAAATTCACGCTCAGGCAGATTCCATTGCCAGCACATCTAAAGACATTTTTAGCAGAATTGAACGAAACAGTGAGGGAAAGATTCAATTTTCCCAAAGCGACAGCCTTAAAAATCTTGTTCTAAAGCATATTGCAAAAAACAGAAATCAGGATGGAATTCAGGGATACCGAATCAGAATATTCTCTGACGTGGGAAGAAATGCCCGAAGCAATTCTGAAGAAGTCAAAACAGAATTTTACGAAGAATATTCCGATATACCGGTTTACCGAAAATATGACTCTCCTTATTTTAAAGTATACGTTGGGGATTACAGGACCAAAATGGAAGCACTCAAATGCTTAAAAAAAATTAAAGACAATTATCCAAGCGCCTTTGTTGTTCCCGATCAAATAAATTATCCGGAAATAGAATAATTAAAACATATAAGGTCAATGAGCGATCAGATCAAGCATGAATGTGGAATAGCAATGATAAGGTTTCGAAAACCTCTTGAATACTATCAGGCAAAATATGGCACATGGATGTATGGACTGCAGAAGCTATATCTGCTCATGGAAAAGCAACACAATCGGGGACAAGACGGCGCCGGCATAGTAAACCTCAAATTTGATCTAAAACCCGGGGAAAAATACATTCATCGCTACAGGAGCAATAAAAGCAATCCAATCAAACGAGTTTTTGACCATGTCAACCAAGAGCATGAACTTCTGAAAGAAAGGAACCCGAAATTGCTGAATGACCCGGTTTGGTCCAAGGCGCATTTGCCCTTTGCCGGCGAAATATACCTGGGACACCTACGTTACGGAACTTTTGGACAAAATAACATCGAATATGTGCATCCGGTAATGCGTGAAAATAACTGGAAATCCAGAAACTTAATTCTTGCCGGAAACTTTAATCTCACCAATGTAGATGAACTCTTCCGGAAACTAATATCTCTTGGCCAACATCCCAAAGGATATTCCGACACAATAACAGTTCTTGAAAAAGTCGGACATTTTCTGGACGAAGAAAACCAGCTTTTATTCCGCCAATATAAAAACGAGGGTTATTCCAACCAGGAGATATCCGCGTTAATTGAAGAAAACATCAGCATCAAAAAAGTATTGCAGGATTCCAGTAAAGACTGGGACGGAGGTTACGCAATAGGAGGAATTATAGGACATGGAGATTCTTTCATAATGAGAGATCCATGGGGAATACGACCCGCTCATTACTATATCGATGATGAAATCATTGTAGCCGCTTCCGAACGGCCTGTAATACAAACAGTAATGAATGTCCCGGCGGAGGAAATTCATGAAATAATGCCCGGAAATGCTCTTATTATGAAGAGAGACGGCAAAGTAGAAGAAGAACAGATTCGCGTGCCGGAGGAGAGAAAATCCTGCTCGTTTGAAAGAATATATTTTTCAAGAGGAAGTGACAAAAGCATTTACAGAGAAAGAAAAAAACTGGGAGAACTCATAATCCCCGATGTTTTAAAAAGCATAAACTACGATATTGAAAACACTGTATTTTCCTTTATTCCCAACACAGCAGAAACAGCATTCTACGGCATGATTCACGGACTTGAAAACTACCAGATAACACAGCAGAAAAAGGAAATACTTAACAGAAGAAATGAATTTTCAGAGGATGAGCTCAACCAAATCCTTTCTAAGAAAATACGGGTTGAGAAGATTGCTATCAAAGACGTCAAACTCAGGACTTTCATATCACAGGAAAACGGTAGAAAAGACCTTGTTGGGCACGTCTATGATATAACTTACGGCACAATAAGAAAAAAAGTTGACAATCTGGTGATAATTGATGACAGCATTGTTCGGGGAACAACATTAAAAGAAAGCATCCTGCAGATTCTTGACCGATTAGAGCCTAAAAAAATCGTAATCGTTTCTTCTTCCCCACAAATAAGATATCCGGATTGTTATGGCATCGACATGGCAAAACTCGGGAATTTTGTGGCTTTTCAAGCTGCAATAGAATTATTGAAAGAAGAGGGGAAACAAAATGTAATCAACGAAGTGTACAAAAAATCCAAAGAACAAGAAAACCTTCCTAAAGAACACATAGTTAATTACGTAAAAGAAATATATAAACCCTTTTCTCCTGAAAAAATTTCTGGAAAAATAAGTCAATTACTTAAAGCAGAAAACATAAAAGCAGAAGTTGATATAGTCTACCAAAAAATTGAAAATCTACACGAGGCTTGCCCAAAGGACAAAGGAGACTGGTATTTCACAGGCAAATATCCCACTCCGGGTGGAAACAAGGTTGTCAATACGGCATTTATCAATTACATCGAAGGAAAAAATAAGAGAGCCTATTGATCTTCTTTCTGAGCCCGGTAACTCTCCATGTGACGGTCAGTTTTATGAGGATATACATCGCTGACAGTAATCATTATACCCGTTTCCTCTACATTTCCAAAAGATTTATTTAAAGAGGTCCCAAACACTCTCATTGTTCGGCTTAAATTCATATAGGCGTTAATCAAAGGAGGCACGTTTTCACCTAATTTACGTACTTCCTTAACCAGTATCTTGTAATTTTCCTCGAAAGTTCCTCCGGAAAAAAAGTTTTCCATCTCTTTTTCAGAGGTGTGATATGGCTCGGGATTTTTGGCAAATACCAATGAATGGCCACTATAAAATTCTTTATTCAGAAAATAAAGGATAAGGTCCCTGGCTTTTGCATTAAAATGAGGATACATGGTAACCTTACCGAAAAGATAGTTGCATCGAGGATTGTCCACAATTAAGGCTCCCAGTCCATCCCAAAGATTATCAAGGGCATATAAAGTTTTTCTTCCTGACTGCGAGGATTGATAAGCAGGCTGGATAAAAGAACGCCCAAGTTCGATCATATAGGGAAGATATTCTTTTACAAAAACATCCGAAAACTCAAAAAGCTTATAAGTTGCCAATTCCTCAGGACTTGTTTTTTCTGAACATATTTTGTATCTATAACCTCCAAGCAACTCATTTTCTGACGGGTCCCAACTAATAAGCTGTTTATAGGGATTATCTGCATAATCAAAGGAATCGATATCCATGTCTTTACCAGTTCCACCACCAGCCATTCGAAAAGTTAACTCCCTGAGCCTTCCAATTTCCCGCATAACATTAGGAGAATCATGGTAGGTGACTATATATAACTCGTTATTTCCATTATTGGTTTTACGAAGAAACTTTTCAGAGGTGAGCTCCTTCTTCAATAATTCTTTATCAACTGGATTTATCAAGTCTTCCATAAATTTCTTTAAAAATTGGCTCCAAATTTATAAATATTTTTAGAATTCATGATTAAGGATGAAACTCCTTATCCTTATTGTCTTCTAGCTCATAGACATGCGATTTTATCTTTTCAGCCCACTGCTTTGGCATATACCTTTTGTCAAACGTTGTATAAGATATTGGTTTTCCAAAAGTTATAACAATGTCTTTATTCTTTTGTTTAAACATCTCGTCAGGCAAATAAAACATTTCGATATTGGCTTTTATGCCTAGAAACTTACGTAAATTGGCCAAATTATAGAAAAAATTTGAATTCCGCCCGCTAATATGAACGGGAATCACATCCCGTTTATACTTCTTCGCCTTATTAATAAAACTTTTATGCCACTCGAGATCAACAATTTTTCCGTTTATTTTTCGAGAACACAAACCAGCAGGGAAATTTAACACCTGAGCATCGGATTGGTACGTTTCATCAATTCTCCGCACATACTCTGAAGACTGCCTTCCATGTTTATTGACCGGGACAAAAAGGGGCTCAAAATTCGGCAAATTCAGAAGAATGTCGTTTACAATGAAGCGCACATTCGGAAAAATATCTCCTACCTCTTTTGCAAAAACAAGTCCGTCCGGGCCACCCAGAGGATGATTCGCCACAAAAATAAGATGTCCGTCTCTCGGGATATTTTCCTTGCCAACAGCCTTAACTTCCAATCCAAGCTCACTTAACCCGGCTTGCACAAATTCCAATCCATTCAGATGTGATATCCTGGGTAATATCTCATTTAATTCTTTCTCATGAATCACACGTTTTAAATACCGATAAATAAAACCCGGGATCATTCTGGAAAGTCCGGGGTTTTTCTTTCGAAAAACCTCTTTCACATCTATTTTTTTCAATTCAGCGTTCTTACTGCTTTCATCACTCATAACAAATAGTATCTGCTATTATTTTCAGGCTTTAAAAATAATAAAAATCCATCAAAGAGACAATACACGCTTAATATAAACCCCAGAAGACAGAATACTAAGAGATACGTAACCTGAATTATTCAGGGTAAGTAGTTAAATACAAAAAAGTTTTCAACAATGTGGTAAAAAATGGTTTAAAGTGGTTGAAAGTGGTTAAAAATTATTTATATTTACATATTATTTTAAGGTGTATTGTATGACCACATTTATAGGCGATTATACATGTAAAGCAGATGCAAAGGGAAGAATCACCTTTCCTTCAGCATTTAAGAAGCAGACCAGCTCTGCTTCCGGTGATCGTTTTGTGGTCAAAAAAGACATCTTTGAAAAATGTCTCGTGCTTTATCCAATGGAAGAATGGGAAAAGCAAAATGAAATTATCCGGAAAAGACTGAATCCTTACAACAAAGAACACAACAGGTTTCTGAGAAATTTCTACAAAGGTACAGCAGAGGTTACCCTCGACGGGAATAACCGGCTGCTCATCCCCAAACGGTTGCTCGATATTGTAGAAATTTCAAAAGAAGTGATTTTAGCCGGACAAGGAGACAAAATTGAAATCTGGGCAAAAGAGCTTTATGACAAAGTAGACGAAGCAGAGGACGAATTTGCAAAGCTGGCTGAAAATATCATGGGCAATACTGGAAATGAAGAAAACAATGAGTAAAAATGTATCATCAACCTGTATTACTACAAGAAAGTTTAGATGGACTGAACATAAACCCTGACGGGATTTATGTTGATGCTACATTTGGAGGTGGCGGGCATTCGCGGAAAATATTAGAGCAACTAAATAATGGAACTTTAATAGCATTTGATCAAGATAAAGAAGCTGAAAAAAACGCTTTTTCAGACTCGCGTTTCCTCTTTATCCGACATAATTTCAGATATATGAAAAACTTTCTGAAATATATGGATTACACACAAGTTGATGGAATTTTTGCCGATTTAGGCGTTTCTTCTTTCCATTTCAACAGCCCGGAAAGAGGATTCTCCTTCCGTTTTGAGGGGGAACTTGACATGCGTATGAACCAAAACAGTAAATTAACCGCCAAACATATTGTTAACCAATATCCGGAAAAGGATCTATTTAACATATTAAAAGATTACGGAGAGCTCGTCAAGCCCGGAAAAATAGTTGAAGCCATTGTAAATACCCGGGAAGAACAAAATATCAACACTACTCAACAACTAGTCGATACAATAACACCTTATTTCCCGGAACGCTTCAGAAATAAAATGCTGGCCAAAGTATTTCAGGCTTTTCGAATTGAAGTTAACCGCGAAGTAATCAACCTGAAAGCTTTCCTTCACCAAAGCAGGGAATTGTTGAAACCCTCAGGCAGACTTGTAGTTATTTCATACCATTCAATTGAAGACAGGCTGGTTAAAAACTTTATGAAAAGCGGAAACTTATCAGGTGAATTGCATAAAGATTTCTATGGGAATGTTACATCGCCTTTCAGGTTAATTAACAAGAAAATAATTACACCGTCTGAGGAGGAAATACAAGAAAATAACCGGGCAAGGAGTGCAAGATTAAGAATTGCTGAAAAAGAGGAGGAAGAACAGAAATGAAAAAACAAAATAAAAACATAGAATTTATTGATGAAACGCAGGAGCGAAAAGAACTAAGACGCCTTGGAACAATAAAAGGCTTGTTAGCAGGCTCGCTTCTGACACGTGAAAACGTCATAAAACAGCTCCCGTTCATTCTCTTTCTGGTAGGTCTTGCGTTTTTCTATATTGGAAACAGGTATCATGCTGAAAACCTGGTGCGTGAAAACTCCGATTTACAAAGCCAGGTAAAAGAACTCCGGGCTAAAGCTATATCAACATCAGCGGAGCTCATGCACTTAAGCAAACAATCGGAAGTAGTAAAATTAATTAACGAAAGAGATATGGGATTAGTAGAATCCAGAACTCCTCCAAAAAAGATAACAGTAGAAAAAGGTAAAAAACAATAACTTATGCCTCTGAAAAAAGACATATTATGGCGAGTTGGAGTAGTATATATTATTATACTTCTTTTTGCTGTTATTATTGTCTCAAAGATATTTTACCTACAGGTGTTTGAAGGAAACAAACTGGAAGAAAAATCCAGAGAGCTTAATATTAAAAACGTAATGGTAGAATCCAACAGAGGTGATATTTATTCTACCAATGACAGATTACTTGCAAGCTCTGTACCTTACTATGAAATTCGCCTGGACACAAGAAGTACCGGCTGCAAACTTAGCAAAAAAGCTTATTTAAAAAAACTTGACACCCTCGCAGTTAGGCTTTCTCAGTTATTTAATGATAAATCATCAGACAAATACAAAAAGGAATTATATCAGGCCCGAAAAAGAGGCGAAAGATTTTTTTTAATCAAAAAACGAATCAATTATAATCAGCTTAAAAAACTAAAAACATTCCCACTCTTCCAAAGAGGCAGATACAAAGGGGGGTTCATTGTCATCCAAAAAAACATCAGGATTCAGCCTCATGACAACCTTGCTTCGCGAACTATTGGATACACATCACCCTGGAAAGGTGACAACGTTGTGGGAATCGAAGGCGCCTATGATAATTATCTACGAGGCACCAAAGGAGTCAAAAGAATGCGCAGAGTTCAGGGTGGAGTATGGATTCCTGTAAGCAATGAAAACGAAATTGAACCTAAAACAGGAAAGGACGTAGTCAGCACGATCGATGTCAACATACAGGACGTGGCGGAAAGTGCCTTAAAACAACAACTAAAAGAACACAATGCAGATCATGGAACGGCAGTGCTGATGGAGGTTGAAACCGGAGAAATAAAAGCCATTGCCAACTTAGGCAAAACGAAAAAAGATGAATATAAGGAAATATACAACTATGCAGTAGGAGAGAGCAGAGAACCCGGCTCCACTTTTAAACTGGCTTCAATAATGACCTTGTTGGAGGATAACTATGTAGATCTTGATGATACAGTAGATA
The DNA here is from genome assembly GCA_051747065.1 of Bacteroidota bacterium. Taxonomy (GTDB): domain Bacteria; phylum Bacteroidota; class Bacteroidia; order Bacteroidales; family UBA12077; genus JAGXLC01. The sequence goes on from JBNJFT010000028.1 coordinate 16,276, forward strand.
CGAAAGACGGGGAAATCCATTATTATGACAAAAAATTAAAAGATACAAAACCTGGTGGATATGGAAAACTGACCATTCGTGAAGCTTTCGAACTTTCTTCAAACGTTGGGATATCAAAAACCATAGACAAATATTACAAAAACCGCGAAACACAATTTGTGGACAGGCTCTACAGTATGAACCTGAATGATCCTTTAGACCTTCAGATTAAAGGTGAAGGAGAACCAAATATCAAATATCCCGGCGATAAATATTGGTCGGGTATCTCGCTACCGATGATGTCTATTGGTTATGAGGTTAGTCTTACACCTCTTCAGGTACTTACTTTTTACAATGCAGTTGCAAATGACGGTAAAATGGTGAAACCCATGTTTGTGAAAGAAATACGGGAGCATGGTGAAACAGTCAAGAAACTAAAAAAGGAAATTATTAATGCATCAATTTGCTCGAAATCAACAATAAAGAAAACACAAAACTTACTAAAAGGAGTGGTGCAAAACGGAACAGCAGAAAATCTGAAAGATGCGGATTTTAATATAGCAGGAAAAACAGGGACAGCTCAAATAGCAAATAAAAAATTCGGGTATTCAAAAATGTCAAAAATCAGTCACCAGGCATCCTTTGTTGGTTATTTTCCTGCTGACAAACCAAAGTATTCGTGTATTGTTGTCGTCAACTCGCCTACCAGCGATGTGTATTACGGTAATCTGGTTGCAGGGCCGGTTTTTAAAGAAATTGCCGATAAAGTTTATGCTACAAGCTTCAGCATTCATGAAGGACTAAAATTAGCTGAAAATCAACACCACATAAAAATACCTTATACAAAACACAGCAATAGGGAAGAACTCAAAACAGTACTTAATGAACTTAACATACAGTCCAACGAAGAAAGTGTCGACTCAAAATGGGTTATCACGCGGAAAAAAGACAGCTTAATAGATCTTTCAAACCGATACATTGACGATGAGGTTATGCCAAATGTAATTGGCATGGGAGTGAAAGATGCAGTATACATACTGGAAGCTATGGGATTGAATGTTAAAATCAAAGGGCGGGGAAGCATTCAGGAACAGTCAATTAAGGCAGGAGAACCAGTAGATAAAGGAGATATGGTAATTTTAAAAATGAGTTTTCAATCATGACAAACCTGAAAGACGTATTGAAATCCATTGACGGACATAAAGCTTTTGGGGAAACAGACCTGAATGTTGAGTCTATACATTCAGACTCACGTGAAGTGCAACCCGGATCCTTATTCGTTGCAGTTGAGGGCTTAACAGTTGATGGACATCAATTCATCAAAAAAGCCGAGGAAAGCGGAGCCATAGCCATAGTTTGTGAAAATCTGCCTGAAGAAATATCTGATAAGGTTGCATATATTCAGGTTGAAGATTCCACAGAAACCCTGGGCAGAATAGCCTCTAGTTTCTATGACAATCCATCCGAAAAAATTAATCTAATTGGAATAACCGGCACCAACGGGAAAACAACCACCGCTACCCTGCTTTATCAATTATTCATGAAAAAATACGGGAAGTCCGGGTTGATTTCCACCATTGCAAATTATATCAACGATAACAAATTGCCTACACGCTATACTACACCTGATGCAATTCGAATAAACGAATTGCTCAAAGAAATGGTCGATGCAGGTTGTAAATACGCCTTTATGGAGGTAAGCTCTCATGCGTTGAAGCAGAAACGGATTGCAGGTCTCCGGTTCAGGGGAGCGATTTTTACAAATATTACCCACGAACACCTGGATTATCACAAAACTTTCCGCGATTACATCGATTCAAAAAAGATGCTCTTTGATAATTACCTTGATGATGACTCTTTTGCTCTAATCAACGCAGACGACCGGAACGGAAAAATCATGATTCAGAATACCGGGGCAAAACCCTACACTTTTGCATTGAAAACGAGTGCAGATTTCAAAGGCAAAATCATCGAAAAGCATGTGGAAGGAACATTAATCAATCTTAACGGTAATGAGCTGTGGAGCAGATTCATAGGAACATTTAATGCATACAACTTACTTGGGGTTTATGCAACCGCATATCTATTAGGCTATGATAAACAAGAACTATTGAAAGATATCAGTCAACTGCATCCGGTGGATGGGCGATTTGAAACCATCATCTCTGAAGACAAAAAGACTGCAATTGTAGATTATGCTCACAGCCCGGATGCTCTGGAAAACATTCTGGCTGCAATCAATGAATTGCAGCGCTCCTCACAAAATCTCATTACGGTAATAGGCGCAGGCGGAGACAGAGATACAAAAAAACGGCCCGAAATGGCAAAAATTGCAATAAAATATAGTCAAAAGGTAGTACTAACTTCAGACAATCCAAGAACGGAAGACCCGGAGGCCATATTAAAAGAAATGAAAAAAGGAGTGAAAAAAGAAGACGAAGGAAAAGTAATAACAATTGCAGACCGGAAAGAAGGCATCCGAACAGCATGCATGCTGGCAAAAAGCGAAGACATAATCCTGGTAGCAGGAAAAGGGCACGAAACATACCAGGAAATCAACGG
>JBNJFT010000029.1:0-15116 GCA_051747065.1 Bacteroidota bacterium
GGTTGTCCATTCTTTGCTGCCCGAAGGAGTATACTCTTCGTCATAAGTATCCGGATCGTCTTTCGTATCAAACAAATTCTCCGTGTTATAAAAAACAACCGTGAATTCCTTATCTTTTGCATCCTGAGAAACAGACTCAGTTTGAAAAACAAAAAGATAGCCTGCTAAAATGACGATTAATGTTATAAAATGTTTCATTTGGATAATGTTTATTTAATGTTTTGATTTTTATTGTTTTATTTTCTTCAATTTTGACAATTTAAGATTTTAAAAGCATGGAACCCTCACAATTTATCCATGTTCTTTTGTCTACAATTTGTGGATGAGGGTTTCATTTGGATAAAGTTTTTGCGATGTAAAATTAATCAGGTATTCGTATTTTCAAGTTGCTCACAAAATTGAGTGTTTTTTGAATTTCCGGATACATGATTTTATCGTTTTCAATAAACTCCACCTCTTTTCTATATGATTTTATGATTTCTTCGAGGTAAGATGAGGTTTTCATTGGTCGTCTAAAATCAATGGCTTGAGTAGCATTTAGAAATTCGATTGCAAGTATGCGTTCTACGTTCTCAAGCACCCGGTACATTTTTGTTGCGGCATTTGCTCCCATGCTTACATGATCTTCCTGACCCTGGGAAGATTCAATTGAATCAACAGAAGCCGGTGTAGCGAGTTGTTTGTTTTTACTCACCAACGAAGCTGCTGTATATTGCGGTATCATAAAGCCGGAGTTCAACCCCGGATTTGCTACGAGGAAAGATGGAAGCTCACGTGCTCCTGATAGCAATTGATAGGTTCTTCGTTCTGAAATGTTCCCTAACTCAGCGATGGCGATGCTAAGATAATCCAGCGCCAGGGCAAGAGGTTGACCGTGGAAATTCCCTGCAGACACAATCAAATCCTGCTCAGGAATGACAGTGGGATTGTCAGTAACTGCGTTAATCTCATTTTTGACTGTTTCTGCTACAAACCGGATAGTATCCTTTGTCGCCCCGTGAACTTGCGGAATACAACGGAATGAATACGGATCCTGCACATGTTTTTTGGGTTGCTTGATCAACTCGCTATCTCTCAGTAGATGACGAATGTTTTTTGCCGTTGTAATTTGTCCTTTTTGTTTTCTTATTTGATTTACAGAATCGTGAAACGGCTCTATTCTTCCATCAAAGGCGTCAAGAGAAAGCGCCCCGTTAAGATCTGCTAATTTGGATATATCATAGGCTTTGATAACCGAATAAGTTGCGAAAGCACTCATAAACTGAGTACCATTAAGAAGCGCAAGTCCTTCTTTGGATTTGAGTTCTATCGGTTCCCAGCCAAACTCTTTGTAAAGGTCTTCTGTGCTCCATTTTTTGCCTTTATAGTTTACTTCTCCCAGTCCGGTCAAAGGAAGACTCATGTGAGCCAGAGGAGCCAGATCGCCTGACGCTCCCAGTGAACCATATTGGTAAACTATCGGTAAAATATCGTTATTAAAGAATTCCACCAAACGTTCTACTGTTTTTAATTGAACGCCCGAATTTCCGTGAGATAGTGCCTGAATTTTCAGGAGAATCATCAATCTAACGATATCTTCAGGTATTTCCTCTCCGGTGCCACAGGCGTGTGACATAACCAAATTGCGTTGTAATGTGCCGAGGTCTTCTCTGGAAATTGAACGATTGTAGAGTGAACCAAAACCGGTATTTATTCCGTAGATAGGATCTTCTGTTTTTTCCAGCTTGGTGTCCAGATAGTTTCGGCAGTTGACGATGCGGTCTTTAGCAATGTCAGATAGCTGAAGAATGTATTTTTCTTTCAGAATTTTACGAATTTCTTCAAATGTTAGGGTTTCTGTAGATATATAATGTATGTTTTCCATAGTGTTTGAAATATTTTAAAAGGATCGAAAAATGGTTTTTATTCAGAAAAATTATTTTTCGATCATGGAAAGCGAGTGTCGCTTCCTACCATTTTTAAAGGACGGTTCAAATATTTTTGCAGACAATTCATATTAATTTGTCAGACTTTAATTTGTATTTGTTTCTTTCAGCACTGTTTTCAATCCTTCTATAGTGAATTCATTTTGTTCACCGGATTTCATGTCCTTAACAGTAATTACATTTTTATTAATTTCGTTTTCTCCAATAATAGCTACATACGGAATGTTTTTGTTGTCTGCATAGGTGAATTGTTTTTTCATCTTTGCTGTATCGGGGTAGAGCTCTGCCATAATTTCTTCTTGTCTGAGTTCTTGTAGCAACTTTAAAGAGTGTTTAGCCTCTTTTCTTCCAAAATTAACAAATAATATCTTTGCCGCGGGCAGCATCTGTTCCGGAAATTTACCAAGTTTCTCCATTACATCGTAAATACGCTCTGCGCCAAAAGATATTCCGACACCCGAGACATCTTTTAGTCCAAATATGCCGGTTAGGTCGTCGTAACGCCCTCCTCCGCAAATGCTTCCAATTTCCATTTCGTTCGTTTTAACTTCGAAAATTGTCCCTGTGTAGTAATCTAATCCCCTCGCTAATTTCGGATCAAACTCAAGATGATTATTAAATTGTAGTTCTTCAAGATAATCCAGTATTTCTCTGGTTTCTTCTACGCCTTTAGTTCCGTCTTCAGAAGAAGCAAAAAAGTTTTCCAGATTTTTCAGATGTTCTTCATTATTTCCTTGTGTTTCGAGAAATTTTTCAAGTTTATTAACTGCATTTTCGTCAAGTCCTCTTCCCAGCAATTCTTCCTTTACTTTTTCCTGTCCTACTTTATCCAGCTTGTCAATAGCCATGGTGATATCCATGAAATGATCTGCTGCACCTGCGTAATCTGCGACACCTTTCAGGATTTTCCGGTTATTGAATTTTATCGTAATATCAAGATTTAAAGCTGAAAACACTTCATCCATTATCTTTATCAGCTCCACTTCGCTAAGCAGGGAATCCGTTCCGATTACATCTCCGTCACACTGGTAAAACTCTCTGTAGCGGCCTTTCTGAGGTTTGTCAGCACGCCATACCGGTTGAATTTGATAGCGTTTGAAGGGGAAAGTAATTTCATTCCTGTGCTGCACTACGTAACGTGCAAAAGGCACGGTTAAATCATAACGCAGTCCTTTGTTTGAGATCTTTGAAGAAATTTCAGATAAATTTCTATTTTTTAGTTCTTCCTCATCAACCTTTGCAAGAAAATCACCGGAGTTTAATATTTTAAACAGCAATTTATCTCCTTCTTCTCCATATTTGCCCAGTAAAGTTGACAAATTCTCCATGGAGGGAGTTTCAAGAGGTTGAAAAGCATATTTTGAAAAAGTTCGTTTTATAATGTTGAAAATATGGTTTCGCTTCACCATAATCTCCGGTGAGAAATCTCTTGTGCCTTTTGGTATAGATGGTTTTGCTTTTGCCATAAATGATGAGATTAAATGATCAATATAATTTCGCAAAGATAGAATTTTAATACAAACTTAAGGCCAAGTGATTATAAAAATAAAAACCCCAAAACTGTATGGAAGTTAATGGGGTTCTGAAAAATGTTAAGTTCAGTCTCAAATTAATGTATTCGTGATAAAACTTTTTTCCAGTTTTTAGTCTGCATTCATATATTGAGCTTGTTTTATCAGTTCCGTGGTAATTTCCACGCCTGCTTTTTCATAGAGTACTCCAACCGGACAGGCCTTCATTGTTTTATCGAGGCATTTTTCGAGTTTTTCCTGTGTTGCATCAGAAGTTACATTAACCAGGCATTTCACTTTATTGATTGTTTCTTCGCCTTTTTCAGCATTTAGTTCAACTTCAAGATTAGCAACATCTATTCGCATTTTATCTGCCACTTTTTTATAGATGGTAGAAATACAACCAGCCAGGCTCATCACAGCTAATTCCAAAGCTGTAGCACCAAAATCTTCTCCGTTTGATTCTGTTGGTAAATCGGTAACAACTGCATGATTTCTTCCGTTATTTATTACGGATTGATATCCGCCAACTAATGATGATTTCGTCTTCATATCCAAATTCTCCTTTTCTTTTTTTTGATTGTTTTTCTAATTCAAAGGAACTTTTTTGGAATTAAAAGACAAATGATTTTTGTTATGGTTCAACACTCAAAGTGATGTTTTCAAACATAGCAGGCATAAGTCTCGCACAATCAACGTTTTCGTTTGTGTTTCGTATCTGGAGACTTGCGGGGCCGTGTTTTCCGGAAGATAAACGAAAAACTTCAATTGGCTTCAAGTTGAATATTGAGAATGGTATGAGATGCGTTTATAGAATAATTTTCTGCAAAGAGCAAAGAGCAAAGTGCCAAAAGCCAAAAGCCAATAGCAAATTGCAAACAGCATGTGTATTTAATTACCGGAAAGCAAATAACCACTGATTAGACTGAATAAAAATGAGAAAAGCACTAATATTTAAATCGTGCTTCAGGAACAACATCTAATGAATCAAAGCTTTGTTGTTGATATTTGTAATACCCTGTAATAGCAATCATGCCTGCATTGTCCATGGTGTATTGAATTTGAGGAATATGAATTTTCCAGTTACGTTCGGCGGCTTCTTGCTGTAATTTTTTCTTCATTTCTGAATTGGCAGAGACCCCTCCGGCAATGGCGATTTCTTTAATTCCTGTTTTTTCAGCGGCTAGTACAAGTTTATCCATCAGTATCTGAATAATTGTATGTTGAATTGAAGCACAAAGATCATTGAAGTTATCCTTGATAAAACTTTGATTTTGCTTTACTTTATCCCTTAAAAAATAGAGTATTGCAGTCTTCAGTCCACTGAAACTATAATCCAGAGCTTCAATTTTTGGCTTTGTGAATTTAAAAGCGTGTGGATTTCCTTGTTTTGCATGCTTGTCAATAACAGGTCCTGCGGGGTAAGGCAATCCCATGATTTTTCCGCTTTTATCAAAGGCCTCTCCGGCTGCATCGTCTATTGTCTGACCAATGATTTCCATGTCAAAAAAATTGTTCACTTTTACTAACTGGGTGTGTCCTCCACTAACCAACAGGCATAAAAAAGGGAAGTTGGGGATTTCTTCTTCGGGCTTATTTGGATTGCGAATAAAATGTGCTAAAATATGTGCCTGAAGATGATTTACACCAATGATTGGTATATCCTGGGCAACGGCAAAGGATTTTGCAAAGGAGGAGCCTACCATTAATGAACCAAGTAAGCCAGGGCCTCGTGTAAAAGCAACTGCATCAATGTTTTTCTTGTCAGTTCCGGATTCTTCAAATGCCTGATTCACAACAGGAACAATGTGTTGCTGATGGGCACGCGATGCAAGTTCGGGAACTACACCGCCGTAGTTTTCATGAACTTGCTGACCGGAGATGATATTTGAAAGAAGATACCCGTCCTTTATAATGGCTGCAGATGTGTCATCACAGGAAGATTCAATTCCTAATATTGTTATACTCATTAATGGTATGGTTTATGTTATCACGTAAAACTATTTTTTGTTTCTTTGCGTTATTATTGTATTGTATAGAAAGGGCAAAATTATTAAAAAAATATATAAAATATTACTCATTTTACTGCTGGTTATCATAAGCCTGAGTACAACCGGGTATTTTTTGCTGAAAAATCCTAATGTGCAAATGTATCTGGTTGAAAAGTTAACAAACATTTTTTCTCGTGAACTGGACACAAAAATTGAGATTGAATCCGTTGATTATGAGTTGTTTAACAAGATGGCGATAAAAGGTGTTTATATTGAGGATCAATCAGGAGACAGTTTACTCACTTCTCAAAAAGCAACAGGCCATCTGGACTTACTTGATTTGAGAAACAGGAAATTGTTTTTCAGAAAACTGGAATTAGAGAATGCCAAAATACATATACGTAACGATACTTCGAAGAACATTAATATCCAATTTTTAGTAGAGGCCTTTAAACGAAAAGATACCACCAAATCTAGAATGCATACAAAATTTGGAGATATCCGGGTTAATAATTCGCATCTTAGTTATACTACAAACCGACCGGCCAAAAAGGATTATGGGCTTGATTTTAACAGATTAAGACTGGATAGTTTTAATGTCCATGTAAAGGATTTTGATGCAGATGCCGGGAAGGTCAACTTCAACCTTGCTGAAATATCTTTCCGGGATAAGAGTGGTTTCAAATTGTTGGATATGGATACTGAAATGTTCATACATCCAGAAGAAGGTGGACTGAGAAATACGGTTGTTCGTACTCCATATTCTTTCATAAGTGCCGATTCTGTTATATTGGATCATGGTGGTTATGAGTATTTTGCCGATTTTATTAGTAAAGTCAGATTAAATGTTTCGATAAAGAGATCAAACCTTGCATTCCAGGATCTTGCTTATTTTGCGGAGCCATTTCATGGTATGCCTGATCAGAATTTTGTTTTTTCAGGAACGGTAAAAGGAAGAGTAAATAGCTTGAGAGGTAGTGATATATATGCGGCAATGGGGAAGCATACTGAAATTCAAACTAGTTTTAATAGCGATGGACTCCCTGATATTTCTGAGACTTACCTTTATGTCGATATAGAAAGCTTCCGTACAGGACTAGATGATTTAGAACTTGTAAATTCTCTTATGCCTGAGTCAAAAACAATAAGTATGCCTGAAAATTTGGATAATATAGGCCTTATAAGATACAGTGGTAATTTTACAGGTTTTTATGATGATTTTGTGGCTTATGGGAATTTGGAAACTGAAATGGGAGAGTTATCAACAGATATTTCTATCAAACCCCAAAAAGATAAAAGAATTACGATTAATGGAAATTTGAAAACGAATAATTTTGACTTGGGTGAGCTTGTAAATAACACCGAAAGCTATGGGAATTTAAGTATGGATGTTCAGGTTAAAGGAAGCGGCGTTAGAAATCAAGGGTTTACCGCAAATACTGACGGAATAATTAAGAAGCTGGAAATTAATGGATACAATTATCAAAACATTGAGCTACACGGTTTGCTTACCGAAAGAAAATACGATGGTGCTCTAACCATTGAAGACCCAAATATTAATTTGAATTTTAGCGGAGGTATTGATTTTTCTGAAAAAGTACCTGTATTTGATTTCAATGCTGAAATAAAAGAAGCAAAATTAAATGCACTAAATTTTGTAGAGGACGATACCACTGCCCTTCTGTCTGCAAACCTGGTTTCAAATTTAAAAGGGAATAGTATCGATAATGCTTCCGGGGAAATTCATCTTACAGAAGGTGTCCTGATAAAGGATAATAAAAAATTGAATCTGGATGATTTTAAAATAGATGCATCCCATATTGCAGATACCCAGAAAATCTTTTTAAATTCCGATTATGTTGATGGATCTCTTGTAGGAAAATATCAATCTTCAAGTGTTTATCAATCAATGAAAAATTTATTTTACTCCTATCTACCGGTTTTTATTAAAAATACTGATGATACATCAAATGTAAAGGTGAAAAATAATTTCAGGCTCAATATTGACCTGAAAAATATTAATCCGCTCACAAATCTCTTCTTACCAGATATTGAAATGGCACGGAATTCTGAGATTGAGATGGAATATGATGGTTCAAAAAAATCCTTTTTTTTAGAAGCTAAAACCGATACACTTCAATACGCCAATTATTTGCTGGATCAATTTCATTTAACAAGTGCATCTCAGGATACGCTTTTCTCATTAATTACAACTTTTGATAAACTTGGCTTTAAAAATGACGAAGAACTGGCCTACTTTGACAATTTTAAGCTAAAATCAGTAACCGGGGGAAATACATCCAAGCTAATGGTTGATTGGAAAGATCCTGAAACATATCAGATGAAGGGAGAAATGCTTGCTCTTATAAATTTTAACCGCTCGCCTGATTCTCAGAATATTTATTCGAAAGTTCACATTTTACCCGGTAAAGTAAGATTAAAAGATGAAGTATGGAAACTTAAGCGTAGCTCCATATCTATTGACAGTTCCACTATCCAATTCAATGATCTCAGATTTCATCACGATAAACAAAGAATGGTTATAGACGGGGTAATCTCAAAAAACCCTGATGAACAGCTGAATATGGACTTGAAAGAGATAGACCTGAAGTATACAAATATCTTTTTACCTGGTGGAAAAATCGACTTAAATGGATTGGCTAAGGGACATGCAGAAGTGAGAGACCTATATGGCAATCCGGTTTTCCAGTCTAATTTAACTGTGGACACCCTTAAGTTTAACGGCCAGACTATTGGCGGTACAAATATTAGCAGCAAATGGGACAGTAAATCAGAAGATGTGTCAATTGATCTTGAGAGCAAAAGGGGAAACTTAAAAACTTTAGATGCTAAAGGAGTTTATACCCCGGAAAAGCAAGAATTGGGATTCGATATTGCTATGGATAAATTGAGAATGGATCTTTTGAATCCGGTCTTGGAAGAAAACTTTTCCGACATAAAAGGTGTGTTAAGCGGGGATTTAACACTTAATGGGACCACAAAGGCTCCTATGCTTAATGGAAAAGTGACATTACAAAAATCTGCTCTCACTGTGGATTATCTGCAAACGCGTTATTATATAACTCATCAATTGGATGTTCTGGACAATAAACTTATATTTAATCAGGCAAGTGTATATGACGATAAAGGTAATATGGCTGTCCTGGATGGGGAGATAGATTTTCAAAATTTCAAGGATTTATCTTATGACCTAAATATTGATGCGGAAGAATTTCAGGCATTAAATACAAGTAGCATTCATAATTCAATATATTATGGTGATGGTTATGTCTCAGGTCTTGTTGACATTCAGGGAAATACCACAAATAATTTGTTAGGAATTGATGCTTCCGTGAGCACGAACGACAATACCATCATTAATCTGCCTATTAACAGTAGTAAAGAACAGGAAAAAACAAAATTTGTGACTTTTACTTCTGAAAAAGGAGCAGAAGTTTCTGATGAAACGGAAGATTATTCAGTTGACTTATCAAACCTGGACATGAATTTTGATCTTGAAATAACCCCGGAAGCAGAAACCCGCCTAATCTTTAACCCTGAGCTTGGAGATATGATCAAGGCCAACGGAAGGGGAAATTTAAATATGGAAGTGAATCAATCCGGTAACTTTAGAATTTTTGGAGAATATGTTATTGAAGAAGGAGACTACATGTTAACTTTAAAGAATGTAATCAATAAAAACTTTGAGATTCAGCAGGGAAGTCGGATTGTTTGGAATGGAGACCCTGAAGATGCAGATATTAATGTAACTGCGGTTTACAATTTAAGAACTTCGCTGGATAATTTATTTTTGGACACTACATCAAATTACCAAAAACGTATTCCGGTGGAATGCAAAATTAATTTAAAGGAAAAACTCAATAGTCCGGATATTAGCTTTGAAATTGATCTTCCTACGGCAGATGAAAGTACAATAGCCAGGTTGAATTCAGTATTAACCAGTGAAGAAGAGATGAACAAACAATTCCTTTCTTTGTTAGTTTTAAACACGTTTATGCCTGCTGAGCAATATCTGGCTGGTCAAACTGACCCTAACGAATTGGGTGCCTCAGGGATGGCCTTTACAACAAGTGAGTTGCTTTCCAATCAACTTAGCCATTGGCTTTCCCAAATATCTAATAATTGGGATATTGGCGTAAATTATCAGCCGGGAGATGACATTTCACGTGATCAGGTGGAAGTGGCACTTTCTACCCAACTGTTGAATGATCGTCTTATTATTAACGGAAACGTAGCTTCTGGTGGAAGATATGCTCAGGCCAGTGAGATTGTAGGAGATGTAAGGATAGACTGGAAACTTACAGAAAGCGGTAAATTACGACTGAAATTTTTTAACCGTAACAGTGACAGGCTGCTATACGAAGAGACAAGGTATATTCAGGGAGCCGGATTGTACTATAGGGAAGACTTTAACAGCTTTGGTGAGCTGTTCAGAGATATAACAAAAAAGAAGAAAAGCAAAGAAACAAATTAGTTTATTATTTTTGTAAAAAAGTTTAAAAGCGAAAAATACTATGAATTATTTGACATTACTTCAGTCTACACCACAAGATTCTTTAGCGGCAGCTCAAAGCGGGGAGGCCGGTGAAGTTTCGTTGCAGTTCTGGGATTTAGCCCTAAAAGGTGGGTGGATAATGATTCCCATTTTAATATTATCGATTTTGGCTGTCTATATCTTTTTTGAACGTTACTTTGCTATTTCAAGGGCTTCAAAAACGGATGTTAATTTCATGAATAAGATAAAGGACTATATTCACGATGACAAAATTGATTCGGCGCAAACTTTGTGTCAGTCTATTGATAGCCCGGTGGCTCGAATGATCGATAAGGGAATACAGCGTATTGGCCGCCCGCTTGATGATATCACAGCAGCTGTTGAAAACGTCGGAAAACTGGAAATTTCAAAACTTGAGAAAGGTCTGCCTACTCTCGCTACAGCCGCAAGTGCTGCCCCAATGATCGGATTTCTGGGAACCGTTATGGGAATGATTCGTGCATTTTATGATATGGCAAACGCAGGAAGCAACATTGATATTACGCTTCTGTCTAATGGAATTTATACCGCCATGGTAACTACAGTGGCAGGTCTGATAGTTGGTATTATTTCTTCTATCGCCTATAATATTTTGGTAGCAAAAGTTGAAAAGGTAGTTTATCAACTGGAATTGAATACTACAGAATTTATGGATCTGCTGAACGAACCGGTCGAATAGTTTGTTTGCATATTAATTTAAATTATTATGGAATTAAAACCACGAAATAAGATCAGTACAACATTCAGCATGTCAGGAATGACAGATATAATTTTCCTTCTGTTAATTTTCTTCATGGTAACTTCAACATTGGTTAATCCCAATGCCCTGAAACTACTATTGCCCCAGAGTTCTAATCAAACTGCGGCTTCCCCTGTAATAAGCGTGTCAATAACCAATGATATAAATTATTATGTAGGTTCGGACCGCGTAAAATTTTCTGAAATGGAAAACGTTTTAAAAGAAGAATTTAATAGAAGAGATGTAGAGGAACCTACAATATCACTTAATGCAGACAAAAGAGTTCCTATAGAGCATATTGTGAAGGTTATGAATATTGCAAACAAAAATGAATGGAAACTTATTTTAGCAACAACAGCTGATTAACCATGATGGAGTTTATAAAACAGCATAAAAAAGGAATCTTAGGCACTATTGCCTTTCATGGGATATTGGCCATTCTTATATTAAGTTTTGGCTTTTCTACTCCATTGCCTCTTCCTGAAGAAAAAGGAATCATGATTAATTTCGGTAGCACACAAGATGCAGCCGGGGCGACGGAGTTGGAAAAGAGTGAAGAAAGAGCAGAGGCTCAGGAACAACAGCAGGAATCAATGCCGGAACCTGTAGAACAAGAACAGCAAGAAACAGAAGGTGTAGAAACTCAGGAACATGAGGAAGCTCCTGCGGTTGAAGAGAAAAAAGAAAAACAGAAACAAGAAGAGCAACCTGAACCACAGGAAAAATCGCAGGACAAAAAACAAGAGGAAAAGAAAGAAGAGACTGAACCCGAGCGAGAGGTTGATGAAAACGCACTTTATCCCGGAAAAAGCAATGAAGAATCGGGTGAAAGTGAAGGTGAAACAGAGGGTGAAGGAAATCAGGGCAAAGAAAGCGGAACACCCTATTCAGACAACCATGCCGATACAGACAGCAAGGGTATGGGAAATATGGATTACAGCCTTTCCGGAAGAAACCCCGAGTCGTTACCTAAGCCTGAATACAATTACCAGGTGGAGGGTAAAGTAGTTGTGGAAATTACCGTGGATAAGTATGGAAATGTAACAAAAGCTGTTTCAGGTGTCAAAGGATCAACTACTCTTAATGATAATCTGCTTAAAGCTGCAAAAAAAGCTGCATTAAATGCACAGTTTGACCGGGATCCCGATGCACCAGCCTATCAGAAGGGAACAATCACCTATTATTTCCGCTTGCAGTAGAAAATAAGTTTTTTCGTTAATTAATAATGAATCTAAATAAGCAGTTTCTTCTATGAGTATTTCTTGAAAAACAGGTGATTATTCTTTTTTTGTGCAGTGTGAGCCCCGCAAAATGATGAATTAATAAAAGATAGTTGCCGGTTTCACCGGTTCATAGTTGATTTGTAATTTTTGTTGCTATTGAAACTATTTCTGAAGTAAATTAGAAAGTAGAAGACATTCAGCGTTATAATCTGTATTATATATCCAGAATTCTAATTCAGATGTTGGTTATTGTTCCTGCAAATGCCTGTTTAACATACTTTAACTCAACTTTATCATAAACTAACTTATAAGATTTGACAATCAAGAATTGAATTCCTATATTAGCCGGTTCTAAATTTCAATTACATTTCTAAGACAATGAAAAATATTAAATGGGAATATCCTGAGCAAATAAACGAAGCTTTGGATTTAATAAAAGACGATAAAGCTGTTCTGCATGGAGGAGGTAATCACCTTGTCGGTAATAGGCTTAGGGACGGAGATCGCATTGTTTTCCTGGGTAAACTTCCGCTGAACTATGTCAAGAAAGAGGAAAATTCAATAAAAATTGGCAGCCTCACTGATTATAATACTGTTGCCGAACGGTTAAATGAAATAGAGCCAGGTCATATTCTGGCTAAATCTTTGGGACAATCTGCAACTATCCCGATACGCAACAGGGTTACCATTGGTGGTAGCCTCAGGTTAGCTCCGAATTGGTCAGATTTAATCGGCCCGTTAATTGCTTTAGAAGCTAAGGTAAAATTAGAAGGTGCTAACTCCGGAGTCTACCCGGTAATGGAATACCTTACACAAAAGGATTTGAAATCCAAGACTTTAGTAACAGAGGTTGTCGTTCCTGATACTTCTTGGGAGTCATGGTATTATCGTGAAGGAATGACAAAAAATGATCATCCCGGATTCACAATTACAGTTTTGGCTAAGCGTAAGAAAAATGTACTTGAAAACATTGCCATTGTGTTGACTGGCCATACCGATAGATTTATGAGAGTCTCTGCAATTGAAGACCAATTGAAAGGAAAAGATATCAGTCAGTTGGATTTACATGATATTGCAAAGGGATTAGATATAAAGTTTGTTTCCGCAAAAGGCATGTCATCAGATTATGTCAAACATCTGGCGGAAACTCAAATTGAAAGAGGATTAATTGAACTTTTGAAATCATAACCAAATGAAAAATATTTTTTATATCAATAACAAAGAAAAACAGTTGATTCACGGTGAGGAAGAACAGCTTCTGGACACCCTGCGTAATCATGGCTATAACGAAGTGAAGCGCGGTTGCGATGAGGGAGAATGCGGTGCTTGTATGATTCTCCTGAATGGAAAACCCGTTAATTCATGCCGTGTTTTCACTGCAGCCGTTGTTGGACAGGAAATAACTACCGTAAAAGGAATTGGCGATATACACCATCCTCATGTTATCCAGGAGGCTTTTGTCGAAACAGGAGCTGTGCAGTGTGGCTTTTGTACTCCTGCTCAAGTGTTGTCTGCCTATTATTTGTTGAAAAATAATCCCCATCCAACAGATGAACAAATAGAAGCCGGAATGGAAGGCGTCCTTTGTCGATGTACGGGGTATATTAAAGCAATTGATGCGGTTAAACTAGCAGCCAAAAAAATGAAAGACTATGAAGAAATATCGTAATATAGGCCAGTCCGTTGAAAAAACGGATGCAATGGCCATGGCAACCGGAAGTTCTTTATTTACAGAAGATTATAGGCTTGATGATTACTTGAAGGTTCGTATACTCAGAAGCCCTCATGCACATGCGCGGATTAAAAAGATCGATGTGTCCGAAGCTAAAGAAATGGATGGCGTCGTTGATGTAATTTCACATAAAGATATTGACAAGGTATATTTTACTACAGCCGGTCAGGGTGCACCGGAGCCTTCTCCTTATGATACGCTTTTGTTTGATGATGTTGTAAGATATGCCGGAGATTTCGTAGCAATGGTGGCTGCAGAAACGATGGAGATAGCTGAAGAAGCGGTTAAAAAAATCAGAGTTGAATATGAGCTGCTGAATGCAGTTTTCGATCCGGAGGAAGCCTTAAAAGGTAAAATAGCTATTCATGATAAAGATGAATATTTCCCAATCCCCGTACCTTACAAGCCTGAAGAAAATCTGGCTTCAGAGGTGGATTTTTCTGTGGGAGAAGTTGAGAAGGGATTTGATGAGGCCGATTATGTAGTAGAGGAAACTTACCAAAGTTCTTACGCTTCACATGCTACCATGGAACCTCATATTGCAGCATCTTATTTTGATGAAAACGGACGTCTCGTGATTGTGACAGCAACGCAGGTTCCTTTCCATGCCCGGCGTATTGTTGCTCGGGTGCTAAATTATCCGCTGAGAAAAATTCGCGTAATAAAACCAAGAATTGGCGGAGGTTTTGGTGCGAAACAAGAGGTGTTGCTTGAACCTTATGTGGCGCTGCTCACTTTGCGTACCAAACGACCGGTAAGATTATTTTACACGAGACAGGAAGAATTCCAGTCCGGCCGGCAACGCCACCCGATGCAGGTGAAATTGAAAACCGGGTTTAAAAAAGATGGTGAAATCACCGCTTTGAGCATGGATAATATTATGAATACCGGAGCTTATGGAAGCCATGCACTTACCGTTTCCTCTAATTCCGGGTCGAAATGTTTGCCATTATTTAATAAAATCAAAAATATTTCATTCAAATCCAGGTCAGCTTATACGAATCTACCTGTTGGTGGAGCATATCGCGGTTATGGAGCTACGCAAGCCTATTTTGCCTTGAATCAGCAGATCGATATCATAGCAAGAAAAACCAACCAGGATATTCTTGAATTCATAAAAAAATGGCACATTAGGGAAGGAGAAACTTCCGATGTTTTTAAAGCTCTTGGCGAAGGCAAGGAAGGTGTTGAACAAATCATCAATTCCTGCAGGCTTGACGAATGTATTGACCGCGGCGCAAAGATGATTGACTGGTATAAGAAACGAGGAAAAAAGACCGAGAGTAAACCAGGGTTTGTTCGTGGATTGGGTGTGGCTGTGGCAATGCAGGGTTCGGGTATTCCGATGGTCGACCTTGGTGCTGCTTATATGAAAATGAATGAGGATGGAAGCTTTAATTTGGATATCGGAGCTACTGATATCGGTACCGGTTCTGACAC
>JBNJFT010000029.1:15216-18436 GCA_051747065.1 Bacteroidota bacterium
TCCGATGGTCGACCTTGGTGCTGCTTATATGAAAATGAATGAGGATGGAAGCTTTAATTTGGATATCGGAGCTACTGATATCGGTACCGGTTCTGACACGATACTTGCACAAATTGCTGCAGAGGTGTTACAGGTGGATACCGAAAAAATCATAGTACTTTCTTCTGATACTGACCGCACTCCCTTTGATGTGGGAGCTTATGCCTCTTCAACTACCTATGTTTCAGGAACTGCAGTTGAAAAATGTGCGACAAAAATAAAAGAACAAATTCTTGGTGCAGCAACCAATATGTTAGAAACAAAATCAGATAAGGTAATGCTGGAGAATGGAAAAGTAATCGATTCAGATACTAAAAAAGAATGTTCTTTTGAGGAAATCGCAAATGAGACCCTTTACGGCGGACAGCTTTCACAAATTCAGGCGGAAGCTTCCAGTTTTGTGGATCAGTCCCCGCCACCTTTTATTGCTCAGTTTGCTGAGGTAGAAGTTGATAAAAAGACCGGAAAAGTGAAAATAATAAAATTTGTTTCTACTGTAGATTGTGGCCAGGCTATTAATCCGAAACTTGCAGAGGGACAAATTGAAGGTGCCGCAATCAACGGAATGACTTACGCATTATTTGAAAATTTTCAATTTTCTTCTAAGGGAAATCTGACTAATGCTTCTTTCTGGGATTATAAAATCTGGCGAACTACTGACATTCCTGATATGGAAACGCTTATCGTTGATTCAGAGGAAAAAACAGGGCCTTTTGGTGCGAAATCAGTTGGAGAAATAGGTATAAATTGTCCGGCACCAGCAATTGCCAATGCGATATATGATGCAATAGGAATTAGATTGCGGGAAACGCCTTTTACACCGGAAAAAATTTATAAGGAATTGAATCATGAGTGATAAGTTACTTATTAAAAATGGAAAAGTAGCTTTATCTGGTGAAGATCAATTGAAGCCACTGGACATTGAAACACAGAATGGTGTAATTACAGCCTTGGGTAGCAATCTGGAAGGAGAGAATGTTATTGATGCTTCCGGATGCATAATTCTTCCCGGAGGTATTGACCCACATGTTCATTTTGATGATCCCGGCTTTACAGAAAGAGAAGACTTTTTGCATGGCAGTTCAGCCGCTGCATCAGGTGGTATTACTACAGTGATTGATATGCCCTGCACTTCAGTGCCACCGGTTACCAACATGAAAAATTTGAAAGAAAAGCATAAACAGATTGAAAATAAAGCAATTGTTGACTATGGCTTTTTTGGTGGTGTTTCTTCCCAATCCTGTCAGGAAGGTTTTGAAGAGCAAATGGAGGAACTTTCCAATACAGTGATGGGCTTTAAAACTTATTTTCTCTCCGGAATGGACAGCTTTAAAAGCCTATCGAGATATCAATTCATGAATGTACTTAAAAAGGCTACAGAGCTCAATATCCCCGTACTTTTACATGCTGAGGATGCTGAATTTGTTAAGGAAGCAACAGAAGTTGAAAAGACGAAAGGTGAAGAATGGGTAAATTACTACCGTTCTCGCCCGGAAATTGCTGAGATACTTGCTGTGCAGGAAGCTTTGAGTATTGCTAAAGAAGTCGGGGCAAATTTACATATCGTCCATGTGGGAACAGCCAGAGCCGTCGAGTTATTAAGGGATTATGAATATGCTACCTGTGAAACTTGCCCGCATTATCTTGCATTTTCCAAAGAAGATTTTAAGAAACATGGAAGCGCACTTAAAACTGCCCCTGTAGTGAAATCGGAGGAAAATATAAGTGAGTTGTGGAGATTCTTACGTGAAGGTGGAATAGATTTTATTGCATCTGATCACGCTCCTGCACCAGAGGAACAAAAACATACAGGTTCGGTGTGGACTGATTACTCAGGAATTCCTGGTAATCCAACTCTGCTGCCTTTTTTATTTTCTGAAGGTTTTGCAAAGACACGTCTCACCTTGAGTCGATTTCTTCAGGTCATTTCTGAAAATGCTGCCCGCAAATATGGGTTTTATGACAGAAAGGGTTCAATTACCATCGGAAAAGATGCAGATCTCGTTATTATTGAGCCGGATAAAAAATGGACGGTCCGCGGAAAGAATCTTTTCTCTAAGGGGAAGGTTACTCCTTTTGACGGCATGGAGCTGGAAGGGCGAATCAGAAATACGATTTTAAGAGGCGAGCCCATTTATGATGCTGATAAGGGAATTTTAGCCAATCCGGGATATGGCAAAATGATTAAACGGAAATAATATAAAAGAATAAAAGATTATAATATATGCCAACGAATTATACTATAGGAAATGCAGTGATAACCGACGGGCATTCACTGTTCCATGAAAATGGATTTGTCCGCATCGAAAATGGTAAAATTGCAGCCATAGGGAATGCTAATGAAATGGAAAAAACGAATGGAGAATACATTGATGCCGGTGGCCGGGTTATTATTCCCGGACTATTGAACCCGCATCATCATTTGTATTCTCGTTTTGCCGTTGGTATTGTTCCGCTTGGCCCAACTGATAAACTTTCTAATATTCTTAAAAATCTTTGGTGGCCGCTTGACCGGGTTTTGGATGAAGAAACAGTTTATTATTCTGCGCTTTCCGGAGTTATTGATTCGGCAAAGTACGGGGTAACAACCATTTTTGATCATCATGCATCTTCCAACTATGTGAGAGGAAGTCTTAATTTAATCGAAAAAGCTTTTAAGGAAGTTGGTTTAAAAAGTGCTCTTTCTTTTGAAATTTCAGACAGGGAAGGCGAAGATGTATTCAGCCGGCAGTTGGATGAGAACCTTAAATTTTATGAGGATCACATTGATTCCCCTGAAACAAAAGGAATGATGGGGTTGCACGCCAACTTCACGTTAAGTAGTGATTCGCTTAAGACTATCAGCCAGAACAAACCGGATAAAATGCCAGTTCATATCCATTGCGGTGAAGGGAAGGAAGATTTTGATTTCTGTTTGGATGAAGGGTTTGATGGCCCGATAGACAGGCTAAATCAATTTAATTTGTTGTCAAATTCTTCTCTGCTGATACATTGTGTTCATATTTCCGATACGGATGCACAGCTCATTAATGAATACAAACCGGTGGTAGTTTCCAATCCGGAGTCGAATGCCAATAACAACGTGGGAATGATGGATACCGAAAAGATTAATGATTACATTATTGGTACAGATGGAATGTCTGGCAATATTATCGGCAGCTACCGTTCACACTTTTTGAGA
>JBNJFT010000030.1:0-18332 GCA_051747065.1 Bacteroidota bacterium
TACAAAGGAAAATGTTCCGGCAAAGGAGCCTATGTCTTATACACATGTTAGAGAAGCTGATGTTATGTGGTCGAAAAAAATTTGGCAGATGATTGATTGTCGTAAAAAGAAAAACCACCCCATGTATTTTCCTACAGATGAAATGGATGACCGTAAAAGCCTGATTCAACTTTTTATGAAGGGAATTGAGGAAGAAGGACTTGTAGTTTACGCTGATGAACAATTCAATGAACCTATTACGCCGGAGGAGGTTAATGATGATTTAGGTGGAGGTACTGATACCGTAGAGGTTGAGCAGGAAGATGGCTCTTATGAAAAACGGGTACAGGAAGGCAAAGTGAGATATGATGAAATAAAAAAGTATTTGATTCGGGAGCAATGGTATTTTGATCGCAAATACTCAGACTTAAGGGTACGTGTTGTTGGGATTTGTCCTATTCGTGAGTGGGTAGATGATGAAACAGGACAAAAGCGAAAACGACAGGTATTTTGGGTGTATTATCCTGCTGCCCGATCCTTGTTGGCTAATTGGGAGGTTTTTAACCGCCAAAATGATGCACAACGAATTAGTTTCGATGATTATTTCCAACAGAGAAGATTCAATAGCTTTGTTGTGAAAGAATCTAACGTATACGAAAACAGGCGTATAGACGAATATACAACTGGGATAAACACTTTACTGGAAGCAAAAGAAGTACGAAATGAGATTTTTGAATTTGAACACGATCTTTGGTCATACTAATAAAAAATGATATGTCAATAAACAAAAAAAGCCCAAATTTTGGGCTTTTTTTGTTTATTGACATTGACGTGTTTTCCTCATCTGCCTATATATATTCATATCCTTTTTCTTTTTTAATTGTTTCGACCACTTCTTTTATTTCCTGTTCGTCGTTCTTTTTATAAATTAACAATTTATCTTCTGAGTCAACAACAATATAGTTTTCTAACCCTTTTATTACAGCTATTTTTCCTTTAGAAATATTAATAATGGAATCTTTAACATCGTAAAGGAGTATATTATCGCCGGTTACAGAGTTGCCTTGTTCATCTTTGTTGAGAAACTCTTGCAAAGAACCCCATGTGCCTAAATCAGCCCAGCCAAAATCCGAAGTATAAACAAAAACATTATCTGCTTTTTCCATTATTCCATAGTCAATAGAGATGCTATTGCTTTGAAAGTAAACTTCATTTATAAATTCTTGTTCTTCCTCTGTATTGTACTTATTACCACCTTTTGCGAACAATTTGTCAATGTTTGGCAGATAAGAATTAAAAGCTCTGTCAATAGAATCAAGAGACCAAATAAAGACACCTGAATTCCAATAATATTCTCCACTTTCGTAGAACTTCTTTGCCAGATCTAAATTTGGTTTTTCTGTAAAGGTTTTTACTTTGAAAATATTCGAATTTTCTTTTGCCTTTTTATCGGGATCTATTTGTATATAGCCATATCCTGTTTCCGGTCTATGTGGAGTAATTCCTAAAGTCAAAAGGGCATCATTATTTTGCGTAAACTGTAACCCATTTTTAATAACCTCAACGAATTCATTCTCTTTTAAAATAAGATGGTCTGAGGGTGTGACAACTATATTGGCTTTGGGATTTATAGTTTTAATTTTGTGGTTTGCATAGGCAATACATGGAGCGGTATTTTTCTTTTCGGGCTCTACGAGTATTTGGTTCTCTGACAAAGCAGGCAATTGTTCTTTTACGAGCTGTCCATAAAGCTCATTAGTTACTACAAAAATATTCTCAATAGGGCAAACTTGTTTAAATCTCTCAAAAGTGAGTTGTAATAATGAACTTCCCGTATTGAGGATATCCAAAAATTGTTTTGGTTTCTTTTGGGTACTTAAAGGCCAAAATCTGGTTCCCGTTCCCCCTGCCATAATCACACAAAAATTATTGCTCATAGTATATTTTGTTTTTTGAATAAATTATACATCTTAAACATTTTGATTAAATATAAAGAAATTATCTTATTTTGAAAAGAACAGGAAAAATAATATTTATTAGATATTTTTAATTGTTTTCAAAATAAAAAAACTTTAACTTTTAAATTTCGTTAATATATATTACGGTTTTTGTAATATAAACAACATTTTGTATTGGAATACTTATTTTATTCTCAATCTTTTTGTTATTTTAAACATCTAAAATTTTGTTTATGAATGTTTCCATGAAATTCGTTTTGTTCTTGGCTTTATCTTTACTTATGACTCAAGTTTCTTTTAGTCAATATTTTGGACAGAATAAAGTTAATTATGAAAAATTTGATTTTAAGATTTATGAAACACCTCATTTTCAGATATACAATTATTTGGATAATAAACGGCCAGTACAGGATCTTGGAAGACAGAGCGAACAATGGTATCAAAGACACTTTTCAATCTTTAGAGATACCGTTTTAAACAACCCCCTGATTTTATATAATAACCATGCTGACTTTCAACAAACCACGGTAATTTCCGGTCTTATTAATGTTGGAACAGGTGGTGTTACAGAAGGTTTTCGAAAGCGTGTTGTTATGCCTTTTATGGGGTCCAATCGGGAAACTGATCATATATTGGGACATGAAATGGTTCATGTTTTTCAATATAATATGATTCATAAAGATGATAGTTTGGGTTTTGAATCACTGAGGAATCTTCCATTGTGGATGGTAGAAGGTTTAGCGGAGTATATGTCTATAGGCCCTTCTGATAATAAAACTGCTATGTGGATGAGAGATGCGGTTTTACAGGATGACATACCTTCTATAAAGGATATGACCCGAAAACAAAATGAGTATTTTCCCTACAGGTATGGGCATGCCTTTTGGTCTTTTCTGACAGGGATATGGGGAGATGCTATGATAAAGCCTGTATTATATACTACTGCTAAATATGGTGTTGACAGGGCCGTAGATAGCTTATTTGGAATTAGCAAAGATAGTTTATCAACATTATGGCAAAACTCTGTAAAACAAACGTATGAACCATACATCCAGGATTCTATCAAGCCTGTAGGTGAACCATTGTTTACAGCTAAAAATTCCGGCGATTTGAATCTTTCTCCTGTTTTATCTCCTGATGGTGAAAATGTTGCTTTTCTAACCAACAAAAATGTTATTAGTATTGATTTGATGGTAGCGAATACCGAAACCAGGGAAATTATTAAAAAACTAACCAGTACAATACGGAAATCGCATATTGATGACTTTAACTATATTGAATCATCGGGATCCTGGTCTGCTGACGGCAACAGTTATGTGCTGACTACCTTTTCAAAGGGAAGGAATAAATTACTTATTGCTGATGTAGAAGGGAATAATGTCAAGGTGAAAAAGGAGATTGCTCCTGAGGGAGTCAGAGCATTCAATAATCCAGAATGGTCTCCGGATGGAAATAAGATTTTAATTAACGGACTGGTAGACGGGCAGAGCGACCTTTACGTGTATGATTTAAAACAAGAAGAAGTTGAGCAATTAACAGACGATAAATATTCTGACCTGCATGCTTCGTGGTCTTCTGACGGGGAAAATATTGTTTTTATCTCTGGCAGAGGCCCGGATACTGATCTGTCGAAACAAAAGTATGGAAAATATCGGTTATGCACGTTAGACATCAAAACAAAAGACGTTGATGTGGTAGATGTTTTTGCTGACAGCGATATTTATAGTCCAAATTACTCATCAAAAGATACTGCTATCTATTTCCTTTCACATGCTGATGGATATAGGAATCTTTATGAATATAACATACCGGAGGACAAAGTGTATAAAATGACAGATTTTGTTACGGGAATTAGCGGAATAACCGACTTGGCACCTGCATATAGTGTTGCCCAAAATACAGGAAAATTTGCTTATACTCTGTATGGAGAGGATAGTTATCATACTTATTTCGCAGATAAAGAGGATTTTTCAAGAAAGCCTGTTGAAAGAGATTTTTCGGATAAAAGTGCAGAAGTGCTCCCTCCGGATAGAACAAGAAATTTAAATATCGTAGAAACCAATTTAAACAAAAATACTTCTACTCCCGATTCTTCTTATAAAGATAAACCATATAAACCCAAGTTTCAACTTGAATATATAGGTAGTGGCGGAGTTGGGGTTGGTACAAGCCAATTTGGAACTTATGCTTCCGGCGGTGTTAGTGCACTGTTTAATGATGTGCTTAAAAGGCATCAAATATTCACTACCTTAAATGTTCAGGGGGAAATTTATGATATTGGTGGATATGCAGCCTATATAAACAAGGAGACAAGGTTTAACTGGGGCGGTTCATATAGCCACTTTCCGTATAGGTATTTCACCTACGGTTATAGTAGAGATACTACCGATTGGGATAACGATGGAGATCAAGATCTCGTTGAGGACTTTACAGAGTATAGACAAAGAATCTTTGAAGACCAGTTTTCGCTTTTTGGACAATATCCTTTATCGAGAAAATTAAGGTTTGAGGCCGGGGCAACAATATCTCGCTACAGTTTTAGAGTTGATAGTATAAATACTCGTTCTATCAATGGGATCCCTTTTAAAGAATCCAGAGAGGAGATTAGTACAAGAGATCCTTATTATGTTGGACGAGGGCATATTGCATATGTAGGCGATGATTCAAACAATGGAATTACAGGGCCTTTAAGTGGTTATAGATACAGATTTCAGGTAGAAAAAATGTTTGCACGATATGATCTTTATGGAACCTTATTGGATTTCCGGAAGTACTTTTTTAATAAACCATTGAGTTTGGGTTTTAGAACTTTACATTATGCACGCTACGGTAAAGATGAGAATGAGCTTTATAATATGTATGTAGGTAATTATTATTTTGTCAGAGGGTATACTTATAATTCATTTGATAACAGAAGTACAAGTTTATCATCTTCTAAATTGAACCCCTCCAATTTGCAGGGTTCAAAAATGGGTGTCTTCAATGCTGAAATTCGTTTTCCGCTAAGTGGACCAAAAAGGTTAACTCTTTTTGAATCAAAGTATTTTTATTCTACTTTAGTTGGTTTTTTTGATGGAGGCTTTGCCACTTCAGATTATGATGATTTGGAGTTTTCATGGGATCCTGTAGAAGGGAAACACACTCCTGTTTTTAGTAGTGGTCTGGCCTTAAGGGTGAATTTGTTTGGTTATCTGATCCTTGAGCCATATATTGCTAAGCCTTTTCAGCGATCAGATAAGGAGTATTCATACGGCTTGGTAATAAGAGGTTTTGGATGGTAGACCATAACAAAGACTCCGCCTGTTTAGAACAATAAGCTAAGTTATAAATATATAAGAATTGAATAAATCGTTTAATGATTAGTTTTAAAAAGAAGAGAATCTGGATAACCGGGGCATCATCAGGAATTGGAGAAGCATTGGCATATGAGTTCTCCAAAATGAACACACAATTAATCCTTTCCGGAAGGAATCAAAAAAAACTAGAAGAAGTAAAGAATAGTTGTTTGCAAAATGGATCTGCTATTTTAACTGTTCCGTTTGATCTTTCTGATATGAATAGCATTAACAATTCAGTAGAAATTGTTCTTGAGAAATTTGGCTCTGTTGATCTGCTTATTAATAACGGTGGAATAAGCCAACGGGCATTAGTACAGAATACTACTTTGGATGTCGATCAGAAAATCATGGATGTAAATTATTTTGGAAATATTGCCCTGACAAAGGCTTTATTGCCTTCTATGTTAAAACAGGGGCATGGATATATTGCAGTTACTACCAGTATTGTGGGAAAATTTGGTTTTCCTATGCGATCGGCATATTCAGCCTCAAAACATGCTTTATATGGTTTTTATGAAACATTGAGAACGGAGCTGGCTGATCAGAAAATTAAAGTTACCATGATATGTCCGGGACGCATTCAAACGAATATTTCATTTCATGCTTTGAATGAAAAGGGTGAGGAGCATGGAGAACTGGATGATGGCCAAAAAAACGGGATGCCATCAAATAAAGCGGCGAAGAAAATTGTAAAAGCTTTGCAAAAAGAAAAGAGAGAAGTAGTTGTGGGAGGAAAAGAATTATTGATGCTGCCTTTAAAACGGTTTGCCCCCTATTTATTCTATTACATTATCCACAAAATTAAGCCAACCTGATTTTATCTTATTTTTTTAGAGATTCATTAGATTGGTTTGTTTCTTAAAAATTAATATTTTTACAGTGAAAACATAGCCTTCTTAATATGAAAGAAAAGATTATCAGTGGAATACAACAAGTAGGGATAGGCATCCAGAATTTAAATGAAGCCTGGAGATGGTATCATGATGTTTTTGGTACTGATATTAGAGTTTTCGAAGATAATACCATTGCGGAATTGATGTTGCCATATACAGGAGGCAATCCTCAAAAGCGTCATGCAGCTTTAACTTTCAATCTTCAAGGTGGCGGCGGATTTGAAATATGGCAATATAAAAGCAGAACTCCGTTGTCACCAAAGTTTAAATTGAAACTTGGGGATTTCGGTATTTTTGCAACTAAGGTAAAGTGTAAAAATATTAATGATACTTATAATATCCTGAAAAAGAAAAATGTGAATGTGTTGAATTCGCCGCAAGAAGGACCTGATGGGAATTCGACTTTTTTCATCAAAGATCCTTTTGGAAACCATTTTCAGCTTTTAGAATCAACACATTGGTACAAAGATGAAAAGAAAGAGACAGGAGGAGTTTTTGGCGTTGTTATTGGTGTAAGTGACATTGATAAAGCGAGAGAAGTATATTCTGATATTCTTGGTTATGATAAGGTGATTTATGACAAAACTGGTACTTTTGATGATTTAGAAATGTTACCCGGTGGCAACGGTTCTTTCAGAAGAGTTCTTCTCACTCATAGTCAACCAAGAGAAGGTGGGTTTTCTCCATTGCTTGGAGATAGTAAGATTGAATTGTTTCAAACTCAAGACCGTACGCCGCAAAAAATTTATCATGATCGTTACTGGGGTGATTTAGGTTTTATCCATATTTGTTTTGATATTCATGGCATGAAGGCTTTAAGAGAAGAGTGTGAGTCAAAAGGTTATAGTTTTACTGTCGATAGCCATGTTAGACATAACAGCAACAATAGTTTTGACATGGGCGAAGCAGCAGGGCATTTTTCCTATATTGAAGATTGTGATGGAACATTAATCGAATTTGTTGAGACACATAAAGTTCCTGTAGTTAAGAAATTTGGATGGTATATCAATTTAAGAAAACGGAATCCGCGTAAATCCCTGCCCAATTGGTTGATAAAAGCTTTGGCATTTAACCGGGTTAAGTTCAGGTAGCTGCTTTCAGAAGTAGAAGATAACTTTGGAAAAACAGGTTTTTAGCTAAAAAAAGTAGATAGTTAGTAGTTGCATCAGACCATAGGATATGCAATTATGGAGAGCAATTTGTTCATCCATTATGTGCTGCATATTCACTGCCTACTGCAGAGTGCTTACTGCTTACTCATTAGCTAATTGATGCTCATTTTAAAATTTGCCTCTACTTCTGAATGCAGCTACTTTGAAATTGCCCAAACAAAAAAACCTTTCTGATTTCCAGAAAGGTTTTTGTAATATAAATTTCAATATTGTCTATTAACTCAAGCTCTTAACATGTTTTGTGAGCTTTGATTTTAAGTTTGAGGCTTTGTTTTTATGAATTATATTCATTTTTGCAATTTTATCAATCATTGCAATTACTTCAGGTAGTTGCTTCTCAGCCTCTTGTTTGTCGGTTGTGTTTCTTAGCTTTTTGACAGCATTACGCATTGTTTTTGCGTAGTACTTATTATGCTGCTTTCTTTTTTCCGCTTGTCTTACTCTTTTCTCCGCTGACCTGTGATTTGGCATTATTTTTATTTTTTAATTAAATAAATGCAGTCCGTAGGGGAATCGAACCCCTGTTACCAGGATGAAAACCTGGCGTCCTAACCCCTAGACGAACGGACCGTGTTGTAATTAACAACTGAAAAATAGTGATGCAAAACTAAAGCTTTTTATCTTTTTTGCAAATAAAATAAACAAAAAAAGGTAAAAAAAATGAATGCATGCCATAATGTGTTTACAGACAGCTGATTAGGGCTGGAGTTATTTTATCTTAAGCTCTACGAATTTTGAATTCATACATCTTGCAACTGCCATATAATTTGGTTTGAGAAAGATTTTATTACCTACTTTATATTTTTGTTTCATTTTTGAGTTTAAATTGCTTCCAAGATCATACACAGTCATGTCTGAAGTAGTTCCAATAAAATTTATATTTTTATCTTTGACCTTTAGATCATTAACATCTACATCCAGCATTCCGAAATCCAGAATAGCACGGTACGTTTTTTCATTTTCGTCGTCTTCTTCTTGCTTTGCCGTATGGCCTATATTTGCCTCGCTTACGACTCCGTCCGGAACATTCCATTTTTCTTCCATTTCTAAAATATTTGCTTCAAAATTGAATGTGTCGGTAGAAAGGTTTTCAAATCTTTTGTCGTCCAAAGGACTTGTACCAAAGAAAGCTGCTTCTCCTATACGGAAATGATTAATTGAAGAAGGAACCAGTTGTTTTTTTATTAAGGGTAATGTGATAGAGCTGCCCCCTGATATCAAATCTATTTTTTTGTTGAACATTTCTTCAAGTAACTGCTTGAAGAGGCTCAACTGAACAAGCTTGTCGTAAGTAGGTTCAATTCCATACATACAACCCAGGTTGGAACCTATGCCAATGATTTCTATATTTGGTAAGTTAAATACTCGCTTATAGAATTCAACGATGTTCTCTCTAACAACTCCTTCTCTTAGCTCTCCAAGTTCTATAAATATGATTACTTTATGTATTTTTTTCTGTCTTTTTGCTTCTTTGTTTAATATTTCGATGGTGTCGGCCGAAGTATTAACTGAAATATCAGCGCACTGGACAATGTTTCTCACTAATTGTTTTGCTGGAGGTTTGATATAGATAGTCGCTATATCCGGATTAACTTTCTTAATATTTTTTAGACTGGACATTCTCGAATCTCCTACCGAATGGAGCCGCTGAACTACATCATCAGTTAATATTTTTTCCAGAAATTCAATATCCCCGGATAATACTTTGCTTACCAAGCTCCATTTTTTGTTTCGTTGCTTGAGGTAATTGTCCAGTTTTTCAATGTTTTTAATGATGTTATTTGTTTTTACTACTAAATCGGCCATAGTTGTCTTTTTTTATGGAAGGTTGAATGTCCGGACAATTCAACCTTCCTAACCAAATTTTATTTTTCCGTAAAAATAATCTCTATTTCTTTTCATAACGCATTTCTGCGTATTTTGTTTTCATCCCTACTCGTTCATACAAACGCTTTGCCGGATTGTCATATTCTACATGTAATTTGACATCTCCGTCTGCAATTTCGAAAGATTTTTTAATAATCTCTCCTCCAAAGCCTTTCCCTCTGTGTTTTGGATCTACAGCTACATAAACCAAAATGTTCTCAGGTATATACCCGCTCATTCCGGTATCGTTCATTACAAGCGCTCCTGCCAATTCACCTTCATGATAGCCAGCAAGCAAAAAACCTCCCTTTCCTTCGGCATTAGAAAAAGCGTAATCAATTGATTTTTCTATATCCGGTTTAGGGTCTCCAAATTGATCTAAGTGTTCAAAAAGAAAATCAATAAACTGTTCCTTTGTAAGGTCTCCAAAATCCTCTGGTTTCCTGATCTCTTTAATTTCTAGCATAATTGTTAATTTATTAGTTAGTTAGATTTATAGAATGTTTAAAATATACAAAAAAATAATAAAAGCAATTAATTTCATGCACGCGTTTTAAGAAAACTCTTAATGTGATGGTTAGTTGAATATCAATATAACGCTATTTATGTGCCATTGTTTTACACTCACACTAATTGTTTCCCTGTTTTTTCCATATTTATATCACCAAAATTTCCAGAGCTCATCAAAAGTACAACCTTTTCTTCAGTTTCCGGTTCACTAATATCCTGTAAAAATTGGTCGATATCCGAATGAACTCTTATTTTTTGAGAGCCGAAAGCATTTTTAATGTCTTCCGGGGTGATCATTTTTAAACCCTTTTGTTTAATCGTTTCCGGATTATAATAAATAAAAGAGTAATCTGCCTCATCCATCGTTCCGTAATACTGTTTTAAAAAATCGAAGGTAAGGCTGCTGAAAGTATGTAGCTCAAGTCCTGCTATTAGCTTCCTGTCAGGATATTGTTCTCTTACGGCATTGACCGTAGCTTTTACCTTTGACGGGGCATGAGCGAAATCCAGGTAAACTTTTGATGTCTCGTTTTCACCGATAAGCTGAAGCCTTTTTGAAGCTCCTCTAAAGGTCTGAATGCTTTTATAAAACATGTCGCTTTTCAGTCCAATTTGTTCGCAGATCAACCTTGCACCTTCAATATTGGCCATATTATGCCCCCCAAATACCTTCAAAGGGATTTCTCCTTGTTCTGTCAGGATGGAAGTTTGTGCGTCCTTTTGGACATAATTCGGAGCGGAATATGCGATTTTTTTAAGATCCGCTCTGCTGTTTTGCACTATTTCGTTAACAGTTTGATCGTCTTTGTAATAAATAAGTGTTCCTTGTGGTTCAGTTTTGTCGATAAAGATTGAAAACTGGTTTTTATAATTTTGAAATGTTGGAAATACATTGATATGATCCCACGATATTCCACTTATCAAAGCAACATGCGGTTTGTAGAGATGGAATTTTGGCCTTTCATCGATCGGAGAAGATAAGTATTCATCGCCCTCAAAAACTGCAATTTCATTTTCTTCATTGAGATGAACCATAGTATCAAAGCCACTTATTTGGGAACCAACCATGTAGTCAAAATTGATGTCGTTATCACGGAGAACATGCATGACCATTGAGGTAATTGTTGTTTTCCCATGGCTTCCTCCAATCACAACGCGTCTTTTGGTCTTTGTCTGTTCATATAAATATTCCGGGAATGAATATATTTTCACCCCTAGCTCCCTGGCTTTTATCAACTCCGGATTGTTCGGTTTTGCATGCATGCCTAAGATGACTGCATCAAGATTGGTGTGGATTTTATTTTTATCCCAACCTTCTTTAGCCGGTAGTAAATTGTGCTTCTTGAGATTATTATAAGAAGGGTCAAAAATCTTGTCGTCTGACCCGGAAACAGTATATCCTTTTTTATGAAGGGCTATGGCAAGATTGTGCATAACACTCCCGCCAATGGCTATAAAATGAACTTGCATCTATAAAAATTGTTGGTTTTATAATTGATGAACATTACGCAAAATCAATTCTTGAATTATTCGGGTTAAAATTTATCTTTGTAAAAATAACAATTTGTAGAATGTTAAAAGAATGATTATGGAAATTTATCCTGTACATATAACGAATTTCAAAGTAGATGGCGGTGTTATGTTTGGAGTCGTGCCCAAGACTATCTGGGAGAATAAATATCCGGCCGATGAAAACAATCTTTGCAACTGGGCTTTGAGGTCAGTGGTTATTAAAACGGATAACCGGGTGGTTTTGATAGATACAGGTTACGGAGATAAGCAAGGCCAGCGTTTTTTTGATCATGCTCATCTTAATGGCGGCGATGGCCTGGAGCAAGGACTGAAAAAGCATGGGTTTTCTATTGAGGACGTTACAGACGTTATTTTAACTCATCTTCATGCCGATCATTGTGGAGGAACGATAAAGATAAACAACCAGGGAGAATATGAACCTGTATTTAAGAATGCTAAAGTTTGGATAAGTAAAGATCAATGGGATTGGGCAATAGACCCTAATATACGGGAAAAAGATGCTTTCTTAGAAGAAAACATTCGACCTATTGAGGAGTTGGGTTTGTTGCATCTGGTTTACGAGGAAGGCGAAATTATTCCCGGCATCAGAGTGCAGTTTGTGAATGGGCACACTAAGGGCCAGATGATACCTATTATTGATTATAATGGAAAAGAAATTGTCTTTGCCGCAGATTTAATTCCCTCTACAGCTCACATCCACCCCCTGTTCAATATGGCTTATGATTTATGGCAATTGGATACAATCAGTGAGAAACAAGCGATTTTAAAGGAAGCCTACGATAAAGGTTCCGTTTTGTTCTTTGAACATGATGTTTATAATGAATGTTGTGATCTGAAAAAAACCGAAAAAGGAATTCGGAAGAACAAAACGATGGATTTGAAAGATATTCTGTAGTGAAACGGCGAAGGAAATGTTTCAGGTTTGAAGTTTCACGTCTCAGGCTGGGAAACGCTGAGGGTTGAGGGTAGTGTAACGACTGGGTGATGGAGCAAAACAACGAATTAGCGACATGGCTAACTTGCAATGAAACAGGCGTTTTCAGAAGTAGCCTAATTAATATGCTTAAAAAATCGTTTCTGAAATATGAGAATTATTGCTACGCCGGTAGTTATAGCCGAGTCTGCTATATTAAAGACAGGTCTGAAAAAGATAAATCGTTCTCCACTATTAAACGGAAACCACTCCGGGTAATGACCTTTCAAAACCGGGAAATACAACATGTCTACAACTTTTCCCTGCAGTAGAGAAGAGTAACCACCATTTTCAGGTAAAAATTCAGCTACCTGGTGAAGACTATGGTTAAAAATCATTCCATAGAAAACGCTGTCTATTATGTTTCCTATGGCACCGGCAAGGATTAATGAAATGCTTATTATTAAACCGGTATGTGCTTTTAATTTTATCAGATGCCTTAAATACCAGCCAATGCCTATGACAGCTGCTATTCTAAAGATAGTGAGGAGATACTTTCCATTTTTGCCCCAGAACTCCATTCCAAAAGCCATTCCGTTATTTTCAGTAAAATGGAGTATAAACCAATCACCCAGAATCTTGTGCTCTTCTCCAAGCATCATAGTGGTTTTAATCCATATTTTAAATACCTGGTCAATAATCAGGATTAGGGCAATGACAATAAGAGCTTTCTTTGTTTTTGACATTGTGTAGATTTAAATAAACCGGAGACAAAAATAACAATGATCAGCTAAAAATATAGCCAATCATTGTTATTTTTTTATTTTGTATTTACTATTAGCTTTGTTGCTGTTGCTTGGCCTCAATGCTGAGGGTAGCATGCGGAACAGCCTTTAGTCTTTCTTTTGCTATCATTTTTCCCGTTTGCCGGCATATTCCATAGGTTCTGTTTTCAATGCGCACTAAAGCGGCTTTTAGGTGCTGTATAAATTTTAATTGCCGTTGTGCCAATTTCCCGGCTTCTTCTTTGGACAGAGTTGTAGCCCCTTCTTCCAACACCTTAAAAGTTGGTGAAGTGTCTTCTGTATCATTGCTTTCACTATGAGTGATTGCCGACTTTAACATTTCGTAATCTTTCTGTGCTTTCTCAAGTTTTTTATTTATAATTTCCTTGAATTCCGCCAGCTCTTCATCTGTGTATCTTGTCTTTTCCGCCATAGCTCATCTTTTTTAATTTAATGGTAAATATAATGATTTTTTTAAAATACCATATATATCAATTTAACTTTTCAATTTGAATTTTAGTATTAACATCTTCTTCAATTTCAATATTATCGGCTGAATCATTTAGTTCATCTACCAAAATTATTTCATCAGCCAGAGTCTGTCCTCCAATGTATTCTTTGTGTTTTTCTATCGCATCATTGATTGCTTCATTTTTCTGAATACGAATTTTTATCTTATCAGTTACTTCGAAATTTTTATCTTTTCTTAAATTTTGAATGCGATTGACAAATTCGCGGGCAATTCCTTCTTGTTTTAATTCATCTGTAATTGTAATGTCCAGCGCCACTGTTATTTCTCCATCGCTTGTTACAAGCCATCCGGGTATATCTTCTGAAAGAATTTCCACATCGTCAAGTTTCAGAGGAATATTCTGTTCACCCACAGAAATATCATACTGACCTTCTTTTTCCAGTTGAACAATGTCTTTCTGCTCCATTTGATTAAGCTCCGCAGTGATTTGCTTCATTAGTTTTCCATATTTTGGGCCAAGCTTTTTAAAATCAGGCTTCACTTTTTTAATCAAAACATCGGATGCGTCACTTATGTATTCTACTTCTCTAACATTAACTTCAGTCAGCACTAAATCTTTCACTGCTTCAAATTGTTTTTTAAATTCTTTACTGAAAACAGGAATTAAAATTTTATTCAGTGGCTGCCGCACTTTAATATTAACTTTTCGCCTGAGTGATAACACCATTGAAGTTATTCGCTGGGCAATATCCATCTGTTTTTCAAGTCCTTTATTAATACGTTTTTCGTTATGTGTTGGGAAACGGGCAAGATGGACAGATCCTTCATGATGTAATTCGGTTACCCTGTTAAGATCTTTAAAAAGCTTGTCGGCGTAAAAAGGCATTATTGGTGCGGATAATAGAGAAACTGTTTCAAGGCACTTATAAAGCGTTTGATATGCAGATATCTTTTCATTTGTATATTTTCCACCCCAGAAACGTTTTCTGTTTAAACGCACATACCAGTTACTTAAATTTTCAATCACGAAATTCTGCATTGCCCTGCCTGCTTTAGTCGGCTCATAATCTTCGTAATAACTGGTTACATCCTTAATCAGTGAATTCAACAATGAAATAATCCATTGATCAATTTCCGGACGTTCTTCAAGTGGGATGTCTTCTTCACT
This sequence comes from Bacteroidota bacterium, assembly GCA_051747065.1. GTDB lineage: Bacteria > Bacteroidota > Bacteroidia > Bacteroidales > UBA12077 > JAGXLC01. Next base: position 14,588 of record JBNJFT010000030.1, read on the forward strand.
ATAATTAAAACCATCGATATTGGCATAAAGAGCGAAAAAAGAATAGGTGTTATACAGCGTACCGAAAAATTTCCGTTTAACTTCCTTAAGTCCTTCGGGGTCAAATTTCAGATTATCCCATGGTTGAGCGTTAGTTATCATGTACCAGCGCAACGGATCTGAGCCGTTTTCCTCAATGGCTTTAAACGGGTCGATGGCGTTTCCTAATCGTTTCGACATTTTATTTCCGTTCTTATCCAGAACCAAACCGTTCGAGATAATATTCTTGAAAGCCACCGAATCAAAAAGCATAACCGCTATGGTATGAAGGGTAAAAAACCAACCTCGTGTCTGGTCAACACCCTCAGCGATATAGTCTGCCGGGAACAATTCCCCGAAATGATCTTTATTTTCAAAAGGATAATGATGTTGAGCGTAAGGCATAGCACCACTATCAAACCAAACATCGATTAAAGCCGGCTCACGGTACATTTTCTTACCGGAAGGAGAAACCAAAACGATTTCATCAACAAAAGGCCTGTGGAGGTCGAAAAGTTTATAATTTTCCTCGCTAAGGTCTCCCTCGCTATAATTTTTCAGTGGATTCTCATTCATAAAGCCCACTTCCAGTGCTTCATTTATTTTGGACTTCAGCTCAGCCACAGAACCGATACAAATTCTTTCTTCTTTATCTTCGGTAGACCAAATTGGCAATGGAGTACCCCAGAAACGGGATCGGGAAAGGTTCCAATCCACAAGATTTTCTAACCACTTACCAAATCTTCCGGTTCCCGTAGCTTCTGGCTTCCAGTTAATGGTTTTATTGAATTCTATTAATTTATCTTTTTTCTCCGTTGTTTTGATAAACCAGGAATCTAACGGATAGTAGAGAACCGGTTTGTCTGTCCTCCAGCAATGCGGATAGGTGTGTTCGTATTTTTCAATCTTGAATGCTTTGTTCTCTTTTTTCAGTTTTACAGCAATATCTACATCGACAGATGGATCATCTTCAGTCAGATTAGGATCAAAAGCATTTTTTACATATCTGCCGCTAAATTCGCCCATACCATCAATAAATTTTCCTTGCTTATCCACGAGAGTCAGAGCCCCAATTCCATGCTGAAATGAAACCCTGAAATCGTCTGCGCCGAAACTTGGAGCAAGATGCACGACTCCTGTACCTTCTTCTGTTGTAACAAAATCTCCTGTAATTACTTTAAACGCCTCACCATCGTCAGGTTGCTGATAGGGCATTAATTGTTCGTAATCAAGACCCTCAAGGTCCGCTCCAAGAATTTCAGATACAACCTTGTATGGAATTCTTTTTTCGCCGGGTTTGTAATCCTCCAGCTTCAGCTCCTGGTCTTTTTCCGGGAAATATTTGTGAAGCAACTCTTTAGCAAGAATTACAGTAATTGGTTCATGTGTGTATTGGTTGAATGTCCTGACTTTGACATAGTGAATTCCTTTTCCTACTCCCAGGGCCGTGTTTGAAGGCAAAGTCCATGGTGTTGTTGTCCATGCGAGGAAAAAGATATCAGTATCGGTATTTTCAAACAAGAATTCCGACTTTTCATTTTTAACCACCTTAAACTGAGCCACAACAGAAGTATCTTTGACTTCTTTATAGCAACCCGGCATGTTCAGCTCATGTGTGCTGAGGCCGGTGCCTGCTGCAGGTGAATAAGGCTGAATGGTATACCCTTTATAAAGCAATCCTTTTTCATAGAATTCTTTTAGTAAATACCATATTGTTTCAATATACTTATTGTCATAAGTGATGTATGGGTCTTTCAAATTTACCCAATATCCCATTTTTTCTGTTAGGTCTTCCCATACATCTTGATATTTCATCACCTCTTCACGGCATGTCTCATTATATTCTTTAACGGAAATTTTCTCTCCTATGTCATCTTTGGTAATTCCTAATTTCTTCTCAACACCAATTTCTACGGGCAAACCATGAGTATCCCAACCAGCTTTCCGCTTTACAAGATATCCCTGCATGGTTTTGTACCGGCAAAAAATGTCTTTTATTGTTCTCGCCATTACGTGGTGAATACCGGGAACACCATTTGCAGAAGGGGGGCCTTCATAAAAAACAAAAGTTTCATTTCCTTCCCGAGTGGTAATACTTTTCTGAAAAGTATCATTCTTCTTCCATTCTTCAAGCTGTTCTTTGTTCACTTCAGACAGGTCAAGGCCTTCATATTCTTTAAATTTGTCACTCATGGAATTCAAAGTTTTGTTGATTAAAATTTTACAAATATAATTAGTTCTATTTAAATAATTTATTATTCAAAATAAGATTCCTGCAAAGATAATATACTCAGAGGAAATGACCTTCGTGTTTTTTTATTTTAATAACAAATAGAAGAATAAGGTGCGATTTTGAAATATAAAATAACTTTGATAAAAGCTTTTGTAAGGAAAGGAGATTTTATGGAAATTGAATTTCTAACTTCCATAAATAATCCCTAAATTTACTTATCTTTAAATATGAATAATAATTTCGAAAACCTCTAATACCCACGAATATGCTTCTTAAGTACAATCATTTTTTTTACATTTTGCGAATTTTTATTTTTTTCCTTTTAGTTTCTTTCCTGAATAATCCGATTTATTCACAAGAAAAGCCGAAAATTCGTTCTATGGAATGGGGTTCAAATCTGAAAATTGATTTGGAACTTTCTAATGATAGCAGCTATATTCTTGATGTTGACCAGCTTCCACACTCTGATAAAGATTTCGGAGAAAGGCTGAGGCGCTATACTTATTATCCGGCAACTCTTTCAGAAGATTTTATTGAACAACTGAAAGAAATAAAAATTGAAGAAGACAAGGATACATCAATGGTACAAAGTTTTGATAAAACCTTGTGGAGTGCCTTACATGACTTTATTGGCGGAGAGTGGCCTCATTTTATGAACACCATCCTGTATGCAATTGAAAAAGGGTATCTTGATCTTGAAGCTCCCTTGATGAAACGCCCTGATACTAACTGGAAGCCTGATCCTAAAACCGAAAGTTACAAAAGAACCCGTAAGTGGGATTATTATGTTCCTGTCAATCAGCGCCATGCGCATAATGAATATGAATTGAGAAAAGAAAATGACAATCTGGGCGGATTGAAATATGTGCCAGAAAGTTTTATTGATCTCTTTCTGGATGCAGGGAACTGGAAATACAGCCGAATGCAGAAAAAAGATGATAAGGAGACGGAACGGAGATTGGCTAAGATTGATATGGTTAAACTTCTATTAGGTTCCAGGTATTTGGGAACACCTCAGATCCAATACATAAAAAGCGGGGTTTTGAAAGCAATGAACGATTACTCCAAAGAAGAACTGCCTTCTATTATTATTTTTGATAATTTTAATGCTGCTGTGGCAATGAGCCTCAATGAATCGGGTTATAAAATAGATAAAGTTATTTTTAAGGATGTTGATGAAATAAGCGAAGAAGTGAAGACAGAACGAAAAGACAAAATAGAGGCTATTGTAGATAACATCAATGAAGTAAATAAGGAGATCTTTAAAAAACGCTTGAAAAAATATTATGAATAGTTGACTTGAACAAACAAAAATTTAGAGTTGTTAGAACCATCATGATAAGGAAAAGTATTTTATCCATATATAATAAAATTTCTTTTTATTTTTCCTGTTTTTTGTATCATTATTAGTATTATAATCGTATCACGATTAATTGGATTTATTTAAATTTTTAAAACCATGAACCGATACATACAGATTTATACAGGATTGAT
>JBNJFT010000031.1:0-13008 GCA_051747065.1 Bacteroidota bacterium
TTTTTAACAGTAATGCGCCGCAATTCAGTATCTCGTGCAGTTATAAGTATGCCTGACTATCAAAATAAATACTTACCTTAAGTTCATTTTTGTTAATTATTCAACCATAACATAAGATAGTAAAAATACGATTTACTCTGATAATTAATATTTTCTCCTGTTTTTCAGAACTTTTTAAATTGTAAATTCGTATATTACCAGAAGAACCAAAACCAAAAATTATGGAAGAAAAAGTATTAATGGATGAGGACTATGCAAAAGTCACTTATATTGCCGAATTTAAAATCGGTAAGATACTGTGGAAAAGAAAGCCCGACGTTGAGGAATACCAACTTCCTTTCATAAAATTACTGGACTACGGTAAGGACAAGCCCATAGACAGTTTTTTGTCGGATATCAGAAACCAGGGAGTTATTTCGCCAGATAATAGAAGATGGTTTGAAAATGAGGCTTTACCTCAGGCAGTAAATGAATGTCAGCTTAAAAGAGCTGCGGTAATTTTCGACGGTAATATATTCAAGCAATATTACCTGAACATGATACTTTCTGTAACCAACAAATTCAAACTACCTCTTAAAACGTTCAATTCTGAAGAGAAAGCCTTTGAATGGATCAAAAAGGAAATGAATAAAGAGTAAATGTTATTGAAAAGCAGATAATACAATACTTAAAACTACCAAAAAAGAACCCCTGCAAGACAGGGGTTCTTTTTTTTTGGAATGAATATATTTTGTAAGTTACATTACATCATACCGGGCATGCCGCCACCCATTCCTGCAGCACCTGCTCCTGCGCCACCGGCTTGGTCTTCTTCATCTTCCTCGTCTACAAGTACGCACTCAGTAGTAAGGAACATGCCGGCAATAGAAGCTGCATTTTCAATAGCAATTCTGGCGACTTTCTTAGGATCAATTACACCCGCTTCATAAAGATTTTCATATCTGTCGTCACGTGCATTGTAGCCATAATCTCCGTCTTTCTCTTTAATTTCATTAACAACAATCGATCCCTCAACACCTGCATTTTCAGCAATCTGTCTCAGAGGTTCTTCAACAGCACGTCTTACAATAGCGATTCCGGTAGTTTGATCCTGATTATCTCCTTTCATTCCTTCAAGATCCTTAACCGCTCTGATATAAGAAACACCACCACCAGGAACAATACCTTCTTCTACAGCTGCGCGGGTAGCACTTAAGGCATCTTCAACACGGTCTTTCTTCTCTTTCATTTCTACTTCACTTGCAGCTCCGATGTATAGAACAGCTACTCCACCAGCTAATTTAGCCAGACGTTCTTGTAACTTTTCTCTGTCGTAATCGGAAGTAGTATTATCAATTTGTTTCTTAATTTGGTTTACTCTTGCATCGATATTTTTCTTATCGCCATTGCCATGAACAATTGTAGTGTTTTCTTTATCGATAGCAATTTTTTCTGCTGTTCCAAGCATTTCAATAGTTGCACTCTCAAGTGATAATCCTTTGTCTTCAGTAATAACTGTACCACCAGTTAAAACAGCAATATCTTCAAGCATTTCTTTTCTTCTGTCTCCAAATCCCGGAGCTTTTACTGCCGCAACTTTAAGTGAACCTCTCATTTTATTCACTACAAGTGTTGCAAGAGCTTCTCCTTCAATATCTTCGCCGATAATCAAGAGTGGCTTTCCACTTTGAGCTGTTGACTCGAGGATAGGCATGAGGTCCTTCATTACTGATATCTTCTTGTCAGTGATCAGGATATAAGGATTCTCCATTACTGCTTCCATCTTTTCACTATCAGTAATAAAATAAGGAGAAATATAACCACGGTCGAACTGCATTCCTTCTACAACATCCACATAGGTTTCAGTACCTTTTGCTTCTTCCACTGTAATAACTCCTTCGTGCCCTGCTTTAGACATAGCATAAGAGAGCATTACACCCAATTCCTTATCATTATTAGCCGATATAGAACCAACCTGAGCAATTTCATCCTGGGAAATAATTTCATTCAAAATTTTATCCTTCTCATCAAACGTTAGTTCTTTCCTTTCTTTATTACCCTCTGGTTTTTCGAATAAAGTTTTTGCTTTTTCAGTAACTGAACTGTACTGAATGCTTTTCTTTTGGCTGTTCAGATTATTGATAACGCTTTCAACAGCCTTATCGATACCACGTTTTAAATCCATCGGATTTGCGCCGGCAGTAACGTTTTTCAGGCCCACGTTTACCATAGATTCGGCCAAAAGAGTAGCAGTAGTAGTTCCATCACCTGCATCATCAGCAGTTTTTGATGCTACCTCTTTTACCATTTGTGCTCCGACATTTTCATATTTTTCAGAAAATTCAATTTCTTTAGCTACAGTAACACCATCTTTGGTGATCTGAGGAGCGCCAAATTTTTTCTCAATTACAACATTCCTGCCTTTGGGGCCTAATGTGACTTTAACTGCACTCGCCAGTTTATTAATTCCTTTTTTTAGTGCATCTCTTGCTTCAATATCAAATTTTAATTCTTTAGCCATTTTTTTATCGTTTTTTAGTTATTAATATTTTTTTTACTCTTTCAATAAGATATCATCTTCACGCATGATTAAATAATCTTTGTCATCAATGGTAATTTCCGTTCCTGCAAATTTCCCATAGATAACCTGGTCTCCTTCCTTAACTGACATAGGTTCGTCTTTTTTGCCTTCTCCCACAGCTACAACAACACCTTTTTGAGGTTTTTCCTTTGCGGAATCGGGGATTATTATGCCGCTGGCAGTTTTTTCTTCAGCCTCTTTAGGCTCTACCAATACTCTGTCTTTTAGTGGTTTATGATTCATTTCTTTTTCAATTTAAGGGTTAAACTTTAAAATTTTGTCTCATTATCATCATATTCTATGCCAAACCTTCAATTACCAAATACACCCAACCTTTTGTCAGTAAAGCAAATTGTCTGTCATGCAGCTTTAAAAAAATATTCAGCTATAAATAACTAAAAGAGAAATCGGTTCTGGTGTATATCTAATGAAAAAGGTGTCAGTCTGCACTGTGACAAACTGACACCTTTTATCTGTTCTTTTCTCATGAACCTTAATCCTGTGGTTGCTCTGGCTGAGATGGAATTTCCTGTTCTTCTCCTTCTTGTTGTTCTGGTTGAGATGTAGGGAAAGATGGTTGCTCTGTCGGATCAACAGCATTGTCAATCTTCTCTTCAATTTTAGAACTTTCCTCAGTTGTTTCTCTTGGAATAGTCATACTTGCTAACAAACTCAGAACCAATAGACCTACAGCCAAAGACCATGTTGCTTTTTCCAGAAAGTCAGAAGTCTTTCTAACGCCCATAACCTGGTTAGATCCGGCAAAATTTGAAGCTAACCCGCCACCTTTTGAATTTTGGACTAATACGATCAACACCATGAGTATGGCTACGATAATAATCAAAACTGAAACTAAATAATACATATTCCTTAAATTTTATTGTTCACCTTTTAATTGTTTAATTCGTTCAATTTGTTGTGCAAAATAATCACTTTTTTCTGGATATTTCAAACTTAATTTTTGATATGCCTCAATAGCTTTTTCAAAATAACCTTGTTTAACGTATAGGTGTGCAAGTTTCTCAGTTAAAAAATCTTCACTTTCCTGAACACTATTTTCTGATATATCTTTTCCTGCCTCTTTTTTGGGTTCAATTTTTTCTATCTCAGGATTATTTTGAAGAAACTGATCTATAAGATCTTTACTTTGCTTGTTTTCAGGAGAATAAATATCTTCCGGGAGATACTGATCGGGAGCATATTTATTTTCTTTGCCTTCTTTCAACCGCTTATTAACTGATTTCAAAGATTCATCCAGTTCAAACGTTTCCTCCGATACATCTTCCCCGGAATTTGTTGAATCAATCTCATTTTCTTTGGGAGAGGAACTATTTTTTGAAACTCTCTCTGTAAGTTCATCTGCTTTATCCAAAATAAAAAATTCGGTCATTTCACTATCAGCACCCGGTTCCTGAGAATCAACTTCATCTGTTTGTTGAGTTAAAGTTCTGGCAATACGACTTCTTAAATATTCAGTAGTAAACTCCTTTTTTTTATTTTGTAATAATTTTGTGTTTTCCTGTTTTTTCCCTGTATTGACACTATCCGTATTTTTATTTTCCTCTTTTACATCAACAGTAGTTTGTTCTTCGTTTTCATCCTTTGATCGGGAAGGCTCTAAATTGGGTTTAATCCCTTCAAAATAAGAAGCTGAATATGATTCTAAAATATTTAAATGCTGAAACAATCGTTCACGGTCCTTTATATAGACTGAATATTTTTTAAGATATTCTTTAAAACGCGGGTCATCAATGTTTTTTAAATTAAGAATAAACAATAAATAAGCTGTCTGAAAAAAAGGATATTTTTTCATTATTCCGGACAATTCAGACATACTATAATCATTGAGTGTCCCGAGATTTTCCAGATATTTAATGATCTCTTTCTTCAGCATTTTTTATTACCAATTAACCACAGCCTTATTAAAAATATCATCAATAATCTTTTCACTTATATCCTCAAGTAACTGATCTTCGACATCGGATAAACTTTGAGAAGAATCAAAATCTTCATATTGACTAAAGTCAGTTTCATAGCTTTTATCCGGATATTTATTGTTTGTAAATTTAATATGAACAGTAATTGTTAACCTTGTCTTAGTTGCTTTTTCATCTCCACCAACAGCCTGTGGCTTAGTGGAATAATCCGTAATTTCTCCTGAAAATTCAAGATCTCCTCTGTTATCTACAAATTCCAAAGAGGTTTGAGATTGAAATTTATCTTTCAGGTCATTGGTAAATAACTGGCTCATTCCAGAGGGACCACTAGGGGCACGGTTTGGGATGCTTTCAATTGTTATAGTTTCCACATCGGGCTCAATGCTTGCACCACCCATTGAGTAATTTACGGTACATCCTATTGTTCCTCCAATAAATAAAGCCAATATAAGTATATAAAATTCTTTCTTCATGAATAGTCACTTTTCGCCTTAATAATATTATGAACTCTCTTCTAACCTAAATCATATTCTTTAATTTTTCTGTACAATGTTCTTTCCGAAATACCCAAATCTTTCGCTGCAAGTTTTCGTTTTCCTCCATGTTTTTCCAAAGCTTTTTTGATCAATTCTATTTCTTTTTGCTCAAGGGAAAGGGATTCATCAATATATTCTTCTGTATCTTCAATCGGATCTTCACCTACTCCCGATTCATTTAGCGGTTCAGAAGCTTCTTTAGGTTCCGGCCCTTTTCGTTGTTCAAAATACACATTATCTCTTACTTCGGGTATATCTTCAGTTTTGTGACTTAGAGTTTTTAACAGGCTTTTATTATCCTTTTGTACCTGATCAACGTCTGCACCTTTATCAATAATCTCATGAACAAGTTTTTTAAGGTTATTCATGTCATTTTTCATATCAAATAATATCCTGTAAAGTATCTCTCTTTCAGAACTAAAGGTTCTTTCATCGACAGATCCGTGCTTATATACAGCAGGTAATTTATCACGGCTATAATCAGGAAGGTATTTTTTTAATCTCTCCCCTGAAATGGTTCTGTCATGTTCGATTACAGATAACTGCTCAGTTATATTTTTCAATTGGCGAACATTTCCGGGCCATCTATAATTAAGCAGCATCTCTTTTGCCTCCTCAGTAAGTTTTATAGGCGGCATTCGGTAATGTTCAGCAAAATCCGTGGCAAACTTACTGAACAATAAAAGAATATCGTCTCCTCTCTCCCGAAGCGGAGGTACTTCGATCGGTACAGTATTAAGGCGATAATAAAGATCTTCCCGAAACTTCTCCTCGTCAATTGCTTTAAGGATATCTATATTGGATGCAGCAATAACACGTACATCAGTTTTCAAAACTTTCGAGGAACCAACCTTAAAAAACTCACCTGTCTCTAAAACTCTTAAAAGACGCACTTGGGTGAAAAGGGGCAACTCAGCCACCTCATCCAAAAATATGGTGCCTTTATCTGCAACTTCAAAATAACCTTTTCGGCTTTCATAAGCTCCCGTGAATGAGCCCTTTTCGTGGCCAAACAATTCAGAATCGATAGTTCCCTCGGGAATTGCACCACAATTAACAGGAATATACTTCCCATGTTTTCTGGAACTGTATTGATGAATGATCTGAGGAAAAGCTTCCTTTCCTGTTCCACTTTCACCTGTTATCAATACAGACAAATCCGTAGGTGCAACTTGTCTGGCTGTATCTATTGCACGATTTAACTGATGCGAATTTCCTATTATACCAAAACGTTGCTTAATTGTTTGAAGCTCCATTCAAAAGACTTTAAAATTCCTTAATCAAAATAAGTAATAACTGACAAAATTACAATTTTATTTCTTTTTTTCTTAATTTTAACGCCCTTTTATTAAACGAATTATAAAATACAATATTTCACTGTCATTACGTCATAAAAATTGGAAATTATGAAATTTGCAGCCATTATCCCAGCAAGATATAAATCGAGTCGCTTCCCAGGAAAACCTCTTGCAAAAATCAAAGGTATATCGATGATCGAACGGGTTTACAACCAAACATTGAAAGCGTTGGCTCATGTATATGTAGCAACCGATGATGAACGAATTGAAAAGGAAGTAAAGCGGTTTGGCGGCAACTGCATTATGACAAAACCCACACACAAAAGCGGCACCGACCGTTTAGCAGAAGCAATTCAGCTAATAGAAAAATACAATAAAGAAGAGTATGACGTGATAATTAATGTTCAGGGAGATGAGCCATTTATTCACCCGGAGCAAATTAAGGAATTGTGTGCTTGTTTTAATGAAGAAAGTACAGAAATTGCAACACTTGCAAAATACATTACAAATAACAACGAAATTTTCAACCCCAATCTTCCCAAGCTTATTACAAACCTTAACAATGAAGCGATCTATTTTAGCCGCTCTCCTATTCCATATATACGAGATGAAGAAGAATCCAGGTGGGCTGAAAAACATTCGTTTAAAAAACATCTGGGAATGTACGGATACCGGACAGAAATACTAAAGACTCTTACGAATCTGCCTCCATCTTCTTTGGAACAGGCAGAATCTTTAGAACAAAACAGATGGCTTGAAAACGGGTATACAATTAAAATACGGATGACCGAATATAAAAATCACCCGGTGGATACACCAGGTGATTTAAAAGATTTGGAATAAATTTTAAGTTTGGGAGTACTAATCCTTCTCTCCTAGTATTTTTATATCATCAACTTCCCATGTTTTCCCTGAATCATTCGTTGATGTATATTTAAATGCTATATGTACATTCGAACTAACAATTCCGGAAAGATCAATGTTACCACTTTCAACCCAGGTAAAATCACCACTGGAAAGATTATAGCCGGAAAAATCGGTCCAGGTATAATCATTTGGATTTTCTCCGTTGCCCGGATAATCAGTTGAGTATTTCACTTGTAAATCTGAGCCAGAATAGTTGCATGCATTCCAAAAAGATAACTGTTCGTTGCTAAACTTATTCAAATTAAAACGTGGAGAAATTAACCAGTCTTCATTCTTATTATTACCTTCACCATCATGTCCTGACATCACAGCGTAAGGTGTTGAAGAACCCTGAGAACCAATTTCCCATTCCTGATCACCTGTTACGGAATATGTAGTCCAGTTGCCAAAACTCTCATCATCAAATGTTTGAACATATCCAAGGAAACGGGGGTCTTCCATCTCTAATTCCTCAGGATTACGAATTAAAAGCTGTCTATCTTCTCTATACTGGCTTAAAATTCCTATAAATGAACCATTTCCATCAGGTACTGGCTCCCCTGCAAAATTAGCAAATCCACTAGTACGTATCATAACAGTATTGCCTTCATTATCAATCAAATAAGTATTCTGGTCCTGATTTTCGCCTGTAGTATCTGCAAAAGTCTTTGATGTGTCTGCTGAGATAAATTGTACATTCTCTAGTTTAACCAATTCCCCTTGGTATTCAGGTGTATTGTTTTTAAGATCCGGGATACTTACAAGCTTTGGTTGAACTTCAACATTCACGTCCAGTTTCACTATATGACTGTCAAGTGAAAACCCCTCTCCATCTGGTGCATCTATCTGAAAAAGTTTATTATATGTCCCTACTTGTAAGCCTTTAAGATAAACACGGACAGAATCACCCTGGTATATTCCGCCAAATCCACTTTGGTGAAGAGCAATAGCACCTGTTTCGTCTTGAATATATGCAGTCTTGTAGATGTTTCCAAGTTTATCATCCATTGTTACAACTCCAAAAACAGAGGCAGTGTCTGAAAAAACATAATCACCATCCGCACCCAGTTCTTTCAATTCCTGAATGGTATATTCTCCATCCTCAGAAAGCGTATCTTCCGGTAGAGTGTTTTCCGGTGGCATATCAAAATCTTCATCCACGCATGAAGTCATCAAAGCAATCATCAAAGCGCCTAAAAAGGCTAAATATTTTATAAAATTTACTTGTTTCATTTTCTTAGATTTTATTGTATTCATAATTATTATTTTTAAAAACGGAATGATAGAATAAGGTAATACGTTCTACCATAAGCATAATAATAACGGGGAGGAAAGTTATCGAGATCTTGTGTTTCATAATCAAAACGTAATTTTTCATATCCTCCTGTCTTAATATCTGTATTATCCAGCATATTATCCACACTTAAGAACAAACTGATAAAGTAATCATCAATTTTCCATGATTTGCCTCCGGTAAAGTCCAGTGTATAGGCACCTTCAACTTGTTCCTGTTCGGTAATCTGCTTCAGCTTTTCACTTCCGTAAGGCGAATCAAAATCGAGACCGGAAACCGCTGCAGCAGTTCTTCTAGCCGGGTTAAAACCCAGGTAAGCATCCTGGAAGTAATTTCCGCTCAATTCAAACCACCAATATTTTGGGGAATCATATTTTATTCCCAAAGAAAAAGCAGTTTGGGGAGTACCGGAGACAAAGAAATCTTCAACATACACTGTTTGGTCTTCCACTGTTACCTGAGAAGTATTGTCGCGAATAACAGTTACATTAGGTCTTGAAGAATAAGTGTATTGCCCGATTGCAGCTACACTTTTCACACTTAAATTAGAGGTAATGTTCGTACGCAAACCTAATTCTAATCCTTTGTATTCTTTATCAATATCATCCTGAACATAATTTACAAAAGAACGATACCTGTCATGATAAAAACTCACAATATCAGTTTGATCTCTTATCTGTGTATAATAGGCCGTAGCTCGTCCCTGCACAACGGGAGTCCGGATATTGTAAGTCAAATCACTACTAAAAATCTCCTCGCTTTTCAAATCATCAACCACATGGTCCCTTGTTCTTGGTGACACATAAGACTCAGTGAAATAAGGTGCTTTGGTACGGTAACCCAGATTCCACTTTAATATATGCCTGCCGGTAATCTTATTGGTTCCTCCTGCATTGATACGATAATTGAGAAAATTTTGCTTATCGGATGCCCCTAACGATGACTCCGGGAACTTTCCATTTTGCATATATCCTTCACGATAAAAGCTGGTATAAGACATTCCTAAGCCCACGTAATAATCTGAACTGCTCGAAGAAAAATCTGCCTTTCCCCAAAGATCTGATTCAGAAATAACAGCATCATAATCATAGCCAAACTTATCACCTTCAGTAACAATCCGATTATAATTATTCAAATCGTTTTGTTTGATGTTGTCAAGGTTGTCATAATCCCAACTTGGATCGCCTCTTTCAGCAAATTTGTCAATATCGACCCAAAAATCTCCTCCAAGCAAATCATCAACCTCTTTATAATGCCTGGCTCGATAATGCTTATATTTAGCAGCACCTGTAAGATCAATCAAATCATTCACATCATACTTCAGTCTTGTTTTGGCCATAAACCTTTTATGATCGGTTATTCCATCCTCTACAAAGTATTTTGAGAGATTGCCGACATATTCATCCCCTTCCTTATTGGAGGGGTTATCTACAGAATATAAGTTTTTCCTATTCGCAAAATAGTAGTGATCCCAATTAAGTCTTTTATGATTCCATGAATCAGCTCCTTCGTCTGTGTCCAGGGGCAAATTGCGATAATATGTCGGGCGCGGGTCAGAAGCATCGTACCATGTCAGGCGTGTTTCTCCACGTTTCCCGAAAGTATAGGCCAATCCTGTATTGATTTTCAACTTATCATTGACATCCCAGTAGTGATTCAATAGAAAAGCCGGCTTGTATTCATGAGCAACTCTTGCATTTCTTTTTTCACCGTCCTGATACCCCCAGTAAGGATTATAGTAATTGCTTCCTGCTAAATCATAAGCAATCTGGGGTGCACCTCCACGTTTCGACCTCTCTCTGGGAGCTCCGAAAGTGGTAAAAGCCACTGAATGGTCCTCATTAATTTTCTTCTCGGCAGCTAAGAAGTATGCATAAGCATCGTAAAAGGTGCCTTGTATGTAACCTTCTTCTGCCCAGCGTCGTGAACCTGAAATTGTGAAGGCCCAGTCGTTATCCATTAAACCTGTAGAATAAGTTGCCATAACGCGGTTTCGGTAGTTCTTATTAGCGGATGCGTAAGAACCTTTAAATCCGGGATATTGCTCAGTGGGACGAACATTAATATTTGTAACACCACCTATTGCAGGCATTGAAAAATCACCGGAATTTAATCCATAATGAATCTCCTTACTTCTTGTAGCATCGTTTAAACCGCCCCAATCAGACCATACAGGCCACCCGGATTTCATGTCATTCATAGGAAGTCCATTCATGTAAACCTGCGAATAACGAGAATCATAACCTCTTATATTAAATCGTGCAAGTCCAAAATTATACGCTGCGGTCGAAACAAAAATATCATCAGAAGAATGTAACATACCAGAAATCATTTGTTCCTGATCCTGCGACATTTCTGATTCCGATAGAGAAATTACGGGTGATTCCCCACTGTCCTCTGTAGAACCGCTGTAACGGAGATAAATCTCCCCTAAATTTCTTGAGTCGCCCTCTGCAATATTTAGAGGGATTTCCTGCTTTCTATAATCATCGGCATCAATAATCAAAACTATTGAGCCTTCCGGGACATCTAAAACAAAAGTCCCATCCTCTGCAGTTTCGGCCTTTATAGAACGGCCTTCAACTGCAACGCTAATACCTTCTATAGGTTCCTGGCTTCCCGTATCAAAAATCTTTCCGGACACTTTGCCCTGTTGTGCATAAAGAGAGAAGGAAAGAAAACTAAAGCTCAGGAAAATAAAAATAATAAATCTAATTCTTTTCATCTAACTGCTTTTTTTTCAAATAACATTATAAATTAAGTAGCCTGCAATAATAAAAAAATTCTATGAGAATATATTATTCATTTAATATATTTGTTTTTGTTATTATTTTTTTAAAATTGCCTAAATTTTAAACTAAACAAAATGAGACAAAACAAGATTTCAAAATCCCTTTGGGCGGTTATTCTACTACTATTAATAGGTGGACAGAATTTGAACGCACAACAAAACAATGATTACAAAGTAGCTACTGTTGGCTTCTACAATCTTGAAAATTTATTTGACACAACAAATAATGAAGGCGTTGAAGACGAAGAGTACACACCGGAAGCGGAGAAAAACTGGGATACAGAAAAATACAACAACAAATTAAAAAATCTGTCGCATGCAATTTCAAAAATTGGAAAAGACGTAAGTCCTATTCCTCCTACAATTCTTGGTGTATCAGAAATTGAAAACAAAGGAGTTCTTGAGGATTTAATTGAAGAACCAAAACTAGAACCGCATAATTACGGGATAGTTCATTACGATTCTCCCGGTGACCGGGGTATTGATGTAGGGTTACTCTATCAAAAAGAATACTTCACAGTTACTAATTCTACCTCGACCCCGGTAAAAATTGAAGATGAAGAAGATTATAAGACAAGGGATCAGCTTGTAGTATCGGGAGTTATGGACAATGAGAAAATTCACTTTATTGTCAACCATTGGCCGTCACGTTACGGAGGTGAAAAACGAAGCCGTCCTTACCGGATTGCTGCAGCTAAAGTATGCCGATCGCTGGTGGATTCAATCAAGAAACTTGAAGACGATCCTAAAATAATAGTAATGGGCGATTTTAATGATGACCCGGTAAATAAAAGTGTGAAAAAACATTTGAATACAACGGGAAAAAAAGAAAAGGTTGATGACAAAAAGCTATATAACCCAATGTATGAAATGTATAAAGAAGGACAAGGAACGCTTGCATACAGAGATCAATGGAATCTCTTTGATCAGCTGATTGTCTCTAAACCTTTGATTAAAGAAGAAAAGGACTCTTACCGGCTATATAAAACCAAAATTTTTAATAAGGAATTCCTCATACGCCAGGAAGGCCAATATGAAGGATACCCCAAAAGAACCCATGCCGGAGGTATTTACTTAAACGGGTACAGCGACCATCTTCCTGTTTACATACATCTCATAAAAAAGGTTAAGTAGGCAGATTCAGAAGTAGAAGTAAATATTAAAACGCTCATCAATTAACTGAGAAGTAGATAGTAGATAGTAGATAGTAGTTAGTAGTTAGTATAGTAGTTAGTAGATAGTAGTTAGTAGATAGTAGTTAGTATAGTAGTTAGTAGTTAGTAGATAGTAGTTAGTAGTTAGTAGTTAGTAGATAGTAGTTAGTAGAAGGACACACAGCTTTTTTCTGGTTTTGATTGTTTTCGAGGCCGTAAAAGTTAAATAGATTTTTCATATGCAGGTACTTTATATAATATCATTGTTAGTCAGGAAATGAATTCTATAGCCTTTAACTGTTGCCAAATAGCTACTAACTACTGATTACTAACTACTTTTCTTTCAGCTAAAAAAATGTGTTTTTAAGATTATCTTCTACTTCTGAAAATGCCTAAGTAAACATTCCCTAAGTAAACATTCGATAAATCTACACTACAATACGTTCAGCATCTTCCAGGCATTGGTGCCTTGCTGAACGTATTTCAGTTTAATTATTTTTCTTTTAACCGAACAAAAATTTTGTCAGCAATT
>JBNJFT010000031.1:13108-17466 GCA_051747065.1 Bacteroidota bacterium
CTACAATACGTTCAGCATCTTCCAGGCATTGGTGCCTTGCTGAACGTATTTCAGTTTAATTATTTTTCTTTTAACCGAACAAAAATTTTGTCAGCAATTTTTAAAGCAGTGGTCAGGGTGGAAATATCTTCATACAATTCGCCATCTGCACCGTATGGATGACTATGGCCTATCGGCTTCATTTTATATTTTCGCTTCTGATTATTTGTATTAACAGTCACCCGATAAACCAAAGCAGGTTGTGCTGATTTCTGATATTCCTCATTACCGGGATATTTGCTGTTATACCAATATTTATTCCAGTCCCATGACTGATTTATTTCAAAAAGAACATTAAACACATCGCCGGCATCAGGCTCAACGACAGCTTTTAAAATAAAACTATTTGTTGGAGTTGCTCCTGTGTAAGCATCCGGCAGAGGGTGGTCAGGGGTAGGCATGAAAACACTGTCTTTAGGAACATCTGTTTGTTTATGCCCCCAATAAGGCAAGGCTGAAGGGATCAGTTTTTCTGCTGACTTCCACGTTCCTTCCTCGTATTTTGCATGTTTAAACTTCCCTTCTGCTATAGATTCAGCAACATATAAAGGATGAATATAACGTCCTGTTGTATCCTCAACCCAAATTGCCATCAAAGGGTAGTAATGTTTCATTCCTTTTTCAAATACAATTTCAACAGGAATTCCTTTTCCTTCAGCATTCGTTTGAATTTTCTGAAAATTTTTATCATCAGTGAATTCCTGCGCAGATAAACTGTGCGTAATTATAAAAGAAGCAAACAGTATAAAAAGAAAAACATATTTCGTATTCATAGTAGTTGTTTTTTAACAATAAAAATTAAAATTCTACAATAATGCCAATGGATGGCAACACATTTCCTGATTCTTCAACTTCAAGTGTTTTCAACTCATACTCATCAGGGTTGACAGGGTCGATCGCCGGATTACCTTCATCATCGGTTTTTTGTACAAGTTTCGGTGGTTCATCTGCTGTAAAATTATAAACATTTTGGATATCAAGGTACAGCATAAGCGACCATTTATCAAAAAAGAACTGTTTATCAACCCGCAAATCCAACTGATGGAAAGGATTCAGGCGGTTTTCATTATACCGGTTATAATCTAAATACCCTCTTCCTCTTGCATTCCATGCAGAAATATTCGAAGATTTATCTTCATCAAGAGGGGTATAAGGAGTTCCACCAACATAACGCCATCTGAAACCCAAATCCCAATTGTTTTTAAAACCCCGGGAAGCAGTGAGGGTCAACAAGTGTTGATTGTCCCAGGAAGAAGGAATGTAATTGTCCTTGAGCTTAAGATTTTCGTCAAACTCTTTGAATTCACTTCGGACAAGCGTGTAGGACATTACGAGATTAAAACCAAATAAATCCTGATGCCGTAGTAAAAGTTCCATTCCATAAGCTCTTCCTTCAGCTATTGAACGGACTTCTTCGTCGCCATAACTGCCAAAGTCAGCGCCTTTGTTAGCAAGAGAAATGCTGTCTTCCATAGAAAAAGGATAATTGTTGTAATTTTTATAAAATCCTTCCAACGTAATTTTTGATTCTTCATTTGGAAGATATTGTAAACCAGCGACTATATGATCGGCAGAAATGTATTTCAGTCCATTTTGTTTATTTATAAGATCCCCATCCGGGGTGCTATAACCTAAAGTAGTATAAGGTGGCAATTGATAGTATCTTCCGGTATTAAAATTAAAGGACCATTTTGGAATAAACTTATAAGATAACGAAAACCGGGGTGAAAATTGATCCAACAAATTGTTCATGGATTCGGAGTAATTATTGGCATCAGACCTAAAACCCAATGACAAATCAAGTTGTTCCTGAAAAAAACTTTTACTTACCTGGCCAAAAAGATTCCACTGAAACAAATTAATATCAGAATCATAATCAATAGTTACAGGATTCCCATCTCTGAAGGATTTCCGAAATGTTTCGTTAGAATAGTTAATATATTCCAATCCGAGGCCTGCGTTAATTTTATACCCATTCGTCCGGGTGGTGTTTTCATAACGAAACTTGGTTTCTGCCTCCTGCGAGCGATAATCCAGGGTTTTAAGCGAATCCACTTCAATATTGTCCTGATACTTGTAAGAACGATTATCGAGAAAATTTCTGCTGAGCACATAAGTATCATAGCTATTATCCCGATAATGTTTATAGACCGCACCAACTGTATAATTATTCTGTTCATTTACAGGAATATAATCCAGAATATAACGCTGAGATTCGGTATCATTAGCATCTTTATTAAGTTCAAAATCGTCTATAGCTCCCAATCCAATTAAAGTTAATTCATCATTGTTATCAAATTTGGTTTTTGATTTAAACTGAAAATCATTAAAAGTTGGCAAAAACGGCAATTCAAACAATTTAAACAAAAGTTGCAAATATGATCGGCGGGCAGAAAAGATGAAATTGGTATTATCACTAACAGGCCCGTCAAAAGTAAGTGATGCTTCAGATGCGCCAATAGCTCCCTGAATTTCTACATTATCACTATTCCCGTTTATTTGATCGAATTCAAGCACTGAACTGAGCGCGCCTCCACGATTTGCCGGGAATGCCCCTGAATAAAAATCCACTTCGCGAATAAAATCAGTATTAATTATACCAACCGGGCCCCCGGATGCACCCTGGGTAGAAAAATGGTTTATATTTGGAATTTCCACTCCATCAAGATAAAACACATTTTCGCTGGGGCCACCCCCACGAACAATCACATCATTCCGGAAAGAAACAGAGGACGCTACCCCCGGAAAAGATTGAATAACTCTTGAGATATCGCGATTTGCACCGGGACTTTTTTCTATCTGTTCAACTCCAATCCTACGTAATGAAACGGGGCTTTCCTTTTCTAACCGAAAGGGAGAAGCTGTTATTACTACCTCTTCTATTTGTTCGGTTTTTTCATTAAGGGCAATCTCAATGAAAGCAGGTTTGGCATTTGTAACCATAAAAGATTCTGTAACTTTTGTTTCATAACCAACAGAGGAAACTTCAAGTTTCACATAACCGGGTTCAACACCCGTAAATTTGAAATTTCCATCATAATCAGTTGAAGACCCGATTTCAGAATTCTGGTAGATAACTACATTAGCAAACGGGACTGGTTCATTATTTTTAGAATTATATACCTCTCCCTTTATCACCCCATTGCCGGGCTGGGAAAAAGCCTGAGTAAAATACAAAAGTAAAAAAGCAAAAGTGAGAAATAATCGTTTTTCCATATAGTAAGTGAAATTTTAAGGGTTAATAATCGACTAACAATAAATTAAAAAAAATGTTTAAGAAAATCAGCTATAAATTAAACAAAAAAACACACTATCTATCCCTTATTTAACCTGACCTTTTCGTTAGAATTATTCTATAAGCCAGCACAATAGAAAACTCTAACACATTAGGCCGGCTAAATGATGATTAGGTGGGCAACGGATTAATAAAAACTAAAGTTTCATGTTATTCTTCCAACTTCTCAGGTTCAGATATATCAGGATCATATCTCATTCTGCGAACCAAAATCCACTTTTTCTCATCAGTATTCCAGCTATATTTATTCTCTCTTTTTAATTCATCTCTTTCATTATAGGAATATGTGTATCTGACAGCATTCTGCCACTGTTCTGACTGAGCATTCCACATTTGTTCAATTCTGCTGATTTTTAGGTTTTTATCATAAGAAAAGAGATATCGTACTCCATTCATCCATTCATTTGTGCTGCTATTCCAGGTAGCTCTTGCTTCTCTTTTTTTATTTCCGCGGAAATTGTAGCTCATAGAATATTTACCGGCTTTTTTCCACTCACCCTGTCTCCTGTCCCATCTTTCTACAATAGCCTCATTGGGCAGACCATAACCGCTGTAATAATAAAACAAATAACGTTGGTAATTCAACCATGCATCTTCTTCAGAGGAATAGGTTTTTATTAAAAGGCTGACATTTTCTCCATCGCGATTATATACAAACAAATAGCGTACTGTGCTAATCCACTCTTCTAAAGCTTTTCGCCACTGCTGATAAAGAATCTCTGATTTCTCTCCATGTTTATTATAAATTATGGTCTTAAGTTCAAGATTCACCCAGTTATCGGCATCTTCATTCCATGTTTGATGTAAATTCTGATTCAACTTCCCGTTATCATCATATTCCTTTATATCTCTTTCCGTATTTTTCCATGTAGAGTCCTTTTCTGACCATTCCTGGGAGACGCGTGTGAATAATTTGTGTTTCTGATTATAAAAAAGAAGATCCCTGCCATAAATTTCCCATCTTTCAATATCTTCATTCCACTGAAAAGAGTAGGAAGTATCCACATTTTCCTGGCCAACTTTT
>JBNJFT010000032.1:0-6625 GCA_051747065.1 Bacteroidota bacterium
TGGGTAATTTTGGACACATGTACTATAAAGATGAGGGCAAGATAAAATTCGATGAGACGGTTGAGTCAGATGCAGATGAGGTTTATTCAGGAGAATATTACCAAATTCCAAAGAAAAAGAAAAAGGAAGTTATACTTGACCCTTATTATTATTCCTACACCAAAAACGAAGAGGATGAAATACTTGAATCCAGTATCGTTTTTCCAATTATTTCAGATAATGAGTTCCTGGGAGTCGTTGGTGCAGACATACGCCTTGAACAATTTCAGGAAATAGTAGAAAGTATCAAACCTTTTGAAAACAGCATTGCTTTTCTAATGGCAAATAATGGTGTTTATGTTGCAAATCCAAACGAAGAGTTCATAGGGAAGTCAGTAGATGAAGTTTTTCCTGAAGAGAACGAAAAGTATGATATAATGGAAAACGTTGAAAATGGTGAATTTTTAACCTACTCAGTAACCGGCTTAGATGGTTCCATGTATTATGATGTTTATGCCCCAGTTGAAATAGGCAATACAGATACTCCCTGGTCAATCGGAATAGCTGTTCCCATTGAGCATGTAATGTCAAAAGCCAACAAAAATTTTACTATATCTTTAATTGTAGGACTTATCGGCCTTATAATTCTTAGTTTGGTTATTTATTACATTTCCAATAACATTACAAATCCGATACTAAAAATCACCGAGTATCTAAAAAAACTAGCCAAAGGGCATATCGGCTCAGACATGTATCTTGATATTAAAACAGGTGATGAAATCGAAGAAATGAGCAACGCTCTGAATAAATCAATTTCGGGATTAGTAGAAAAAACTCAATTTGCAAGTGACATTGGTGAGGGGAATTATGATACAACAGTAAATTTACTGAGTGATGAAGACATTCTGGGAAATTCGCTCATAGAAATGCGGGATAAGCTGAAAAAAGCCCGCGAAGAAGAAGAGTTAAGAAAAAAGGAAGACGAAAAAAGAAGATGGGTAAATGAAGGATTGGCACTGTTCAGCGATGTGCTGAGAAAAAACCATGAAGATATAAACGACCTGGCATTCGATGTTATCATCAACCTGATCAAATATTTAGAAGCGAATCAGGGAGGCCTGTTTGTCAAGAATGACGAAAATAAAGATGATGTATATTATGAACTATTAGCAACTTATGCTTTCGACAGGAAAAAATACCACACCAAAAAAATCAAACCAGGCGAAGGTCTTGTAGGAACCTGTGCTATAGAAAAACAAACAATTTATATGACAGACATTCCTGATGATTATATAAACATAACTTCAGGACTTGGCGGAGCTAATCCAAATTGCTTATTAATTGTACCACTCAAAGTTGAAGAAGAAGTTTTAGGGATTATTGAAATTGCGTCCTTTAATACATTTGAAAAACATGAAATTGAATTTGTCGAGAAAATCGCCCAAAACATTGCTTCAACAATATCGAACGAAAAAGTTAACGAACACACTTCACAGCTTCTAGAAAAGACACAACAACAAGCCGAAGAAATGTCTTCACAGGAAGAAGAAATGCGTCAGAACATGGAAGAGTTAAAAGCAACCCAGGAAGAAGCTGACAGGAAATCCAAAGAAATGGAAGGATACATTAAGGCACTAAATGCTACAAGCTATGTTGCTGAATATGATTTAGACAGGAAGATTATAAATGTAAATGATGCATACCTTGATTTATTCAACATACCCCGTGATGAGGCAATAGGAACTTATCATTCGGATAACATTGATTTTACAGATGAACAAGCAAAACAATACGAGCAGTTTTGGGAGGACCTTAAAAATGGAATGATCAAAAAACAAAAAACACGAGTAACAATTAAAGGAAAAACATATTTGTTTGCGGAAACATACACACCAATCTATGATAATGACGGCAATGTTCATAAAATTCTTAAAATTGCCAATGACATATCTGAATATATAAATAAATAATTTCATCGAATGAGGCATTTCATTCGCCGGATAAACGTTGGA
Organism: Bacteroidota bacterium; assembly: GCA_051747065.1. Classification (GTDB taxonomy): domain Bacteria; phylum Bacteroidota; class Bacteroidia; order Bacteroidales; family UBA12077; genus JAGXLC01. The sequence continues at coordinate 1,992 of JBNJFT010000032.1, forward strand.
GTGTAACGTTTATCCGGCTTTTTTTTATAATTAAACTGATTCTAAATTGCTGCTTTTAAATTACCTTTAATATTCCATCCTTTTTTCCCTATAAAAAAAATTCATATATTAATCCTTCATAAAAAAACTGATCATTATGAAGCCTGTAAAACAACTAAGACCATTTTCTATTTGGCTTATGCGTATTGCCGCATTGCTATACGTAATACTAGCCTATCTTGAAGTATTTACCACTTTCAACTTCGAGAGCATAACTTTTTATCTCTCTGGCATATTCCTGCTTTTCACACTGCTCTTGTTTATTGGCGGATTTCTGAAAAGCAGCAATCTCACAGTGGTTTCCTCTATCGTGCTCATTTTAGCCACTGGTTACCACGCCTTTCTAAATCTTCAATCGGGATTTGATTATAATTTTGGCGTATTCGTTATCCTGGGCTCTATTTTCGTATATTTTCTTGCGAATGGTAATTCCAGGTATTAAAAATACACAATGGTTATGGAAGAAAACAAAAAACGATATTCCAGGCGGCATTTTCTCCAGGATATGTTATTCGGAGGTGCCGGCATTATTGTACTCGGTTCTTTCGGTGTGAGTATTATTACTGATGAAAAGAAACAAGTAATAAAAGCCATTGCAGTGGACTTCGACAAATGCACCGGTTGCCGTACATGCGAAACAGCTTGTTCTGCATTCAACCATAAAGTTAAAGTTAACGGCGAATTGGTTGAAGGATTAGGTAATCCTTTTTATTCAAACATCAATGTTCACCATTTTAATCCGGATGTAGATATTCCCAGCACATGCGCATTATGCTCAGATGCCCCGTGTATCGAAGCTTGTCCGGTGGCTCCTGATCTGAAAACAGGAAGAAAAGCTCTATACAGAGATGAAAAGTTTCTTACAATCAAAAATGACAAAAAACGCTGTATAGGATGTACACAATGTGCTAAAGCATGTGAGAATCTAAGAGCTGGAGTGATAAGACCAAATGATAAAACCCAAAAACCCGAAAGAATTTGCACACTGTGTAACGGCGATCCTCAGTGTGTACAATACTGCCCGTTTGGAGCATTAGATTATGTTGAAATGCCAAAGGACAGAGATCTCGCAAACCTTGCTCCAAGAGAAATTGCAAAACGATTAATTAAGAAATATTACAACATAGACGTAACGGAGGCTGAATTATGAAACTAAACGGATATTTCGGCAAATTACTGGAAGTTAATTTATCTACCGGTGAAATAAACAAGACACAAATTGCAGAAGATGATCTTAAAAATTTCATTGGTGGCCGTGGCCTTGGAATAAAAATGTTGTGGGACCGATTATCCGGCCCCGGAGTTGATCCTTTATCGCCTGAAAACCCAATTTGCTATATGCCGGGTCCTTTTTCGGGCTTCCCTATTCCATCAGCTTCACGTACGTGTATTGTAACCAAATCGCCAAGAACATCTCCTGTAAACTCCGATTACAAAAATGCATCTACAACAAGCTATTCAAACATTGGTGGCTTCTGGGGACCCGAATTGCGTTTTGCAGGATATGATGCATTAGTTGTTACTGGTAAATCAGACAAGCCGGTTTACATAAAAATTGAAGACGACAAAGTTGAAATAAAAGATGCTTCAAAATACTGGGGAATGGGAACCGACCAGTTTGATGTTGATTTCTATGATGAGTTGAAAGACCACAAGTTTGAAACTTGTTACATTGGTCAGGCTGGTGAAAACCTCGTTCCGATGTCAAGCATTATTCATACTGCCGCAAGAGCTGCAGGAAGAGGTGGAACAGGTTGTGTGATGGGTTCAAAAAACCTTAAAGCCATTGCCGTAAAAGGTACAAAACAACCTAATGTAGCTCAGCACAAAGAATACCTCAAACTTCTTGAGAAGATCCGCCAGACATTCATGGAAGAAGACGAAGATGTAAAATCATGGCGCTACGGCGGCACTGCGAATGCCCTGACTAGTTCAAGTAAAAACGGAACCCAGGCAGTAAAGAATTATAGTGAAGGCGCATTTAAAGAAATCAAAGAAATTGGAACTGAAGCCAATCGCAAAAAAGTATGGAAACGTGACTTTGCGTGCTTTGCTTGTCAACTCTCATGTAAAAAAAGTGGTATTGCAAAAGGAAGCTATGCAGTGATGGTGCATGATGGTCCTGAATACGAAACGGGAACAATGCTTGGAGCAAACCTGGGAATCTCAGATCTTGCCGGCCTCCATAAGCTCATTGTAGTGGCTGATGATTATGGAATAGACATTATCTCACTCGGCAACACCATGGGATTTTTAATGGAAGCCCATGAAAAGGGATTGATCGACAAAGAATACCTGGATGGCATAAACCTTACATGGGGAAACGTAGACGCTGCTCTTGAAATGATCCACAAAATCTGTAAAAGAGAAGGAATTGGCGACAAAGCATGTCACGGTGTGAAATATATGGCTGAACAAATCGGAAATCAAAGCAGCAATTTTGCCATTCATGTCAAAGGACACGAACTTGCAGCATGGAATGTTCCGGTGGATAACGAATGGTGGTCTGTATGCTACGCAACCAGTAATCGCGGAGCTTGTCACTTAAACGGTGGTACTCCCGAAGCACAGGATGAAATGGTTTTAAATGATTCCCTTGGCGCATGTAGCTTTGCAGAACAATGGTATAAAGATGAGGTTTCCTATGCAAATTTTCTTTCTGCTATAACCGGGATAAAATGGAACGAGGAAGAACTTAGAAAAGCAGGAACTCGTATCTTTACACTGGAAAAAATGTTCAATTACCGCGAAGGCTTTGGAAAAGAAGATGACCACATTCCGGAAAAATTCTTCCGCAATGAATTTTCCTATGGCGAGCATAAAGGTGCAATTGTGGAAAGAACAGATTTTAAACAATATATGAATAAATATTATAGAGATCGTAACTGGGATACAGAAACTTCCAGGCCTACAAATGAAGTCCTCAAAAATCTGGACTTAGAGTTTACAATATCATAATTCTATAAACCCGTGGTACCACTATTTACAATACAATAGACAACCGCAGCTTAATTGATCATAATAAAAGCCGTAGAAATTTCATAGTGCAACATTTCTACGGCTTTTATTATACCCTCGCAGAAATAATCTGTCATAACAACTTAAACTTAAAAGGTTTCCAAAACCTGTTAGGTTTGTATACTTCTTTTTCATTGCTTTTTATATACAATTTAAGGGAAGGGATTTCATTTTCTTACAAAAACTGAAGACAAAAACAAAAGACATTTTTTTTCAAAGAAACCTTGTGAATTTAAAAATCAAAACTTAAGTTTGAGCTTATATAATAATAAAATTCTCAATAACTATTATAATGAGTTATTGGGAATTTTATTTCTTGTTTGTGAAAATAAGTTATATTGCTATAATTTTTACAATATAAAAATGAAAAATATGAGCAAAAAAGAAAGTCCGATTGTTACATTCACCCGAAAGTTGAAAGAACATAAAGCTTTCAAAGATTGCCCCAATAAAAAGATGATCTATCTTATATATCTAAAAATGCTCATATCAGAACCTTTCAGATTAGTAGAGAGGAAAAAGTACAAAAAACTAAACAAAAAATACGACAAAATTGACCCGGAAAGATCACCAGTGTTCATTATAGGGCACTGGCGAAGCGGAACGACATATATCCATAATTTATTAAGCATGGATCCAAGTTTTTTCTATCAGAATAAATATCAAAATTTTTTTTCAGATAATTTTTTAACTACCGAAGACTTTTTCAAGCCCGTTCTGTCGAAAATGATGAGTTCCACCAGCCCCGTCAAAAACTGGAAGGCAAAAGCACACAAAACCATGAACATGGACACCCCTTCGGAATCAGATACTGCATTGATCAGCGAGATATCAGAATTCACCTATCACTGGGGACATCTCTTCCCTAAAGCCTGCAAACAATATTTCGATAAATATCTTTTTCTTGAAAATATCTCAGAAAAGGAACTAAGCAAGTGGAAACAAACCATGCACCATTTATTAAACAAAGTGTATTTGAAAAACAATAAAGGCAGATTGCTTATTAAAAATCCAGGTGATACAGCTCGTATAAAGCAACTTTTAGACTTATACCCTGATGCCAAATTTATTTTTATTCATCGCAATCCTTATGATGTGTTTTACTCTAATTTAAAGTTATGGACCAATGTCCTTGATACGGTTGCATTACAAAAAATATCCGAGAAAGAGAAAAAAGATATCGTATTGAATGTATACCATAAATTACATCAAAAGTATCTGGAGCAAAAGGATTTACTGAAATCCAATCAACTCGTTGAAGTAAGTTATGATGACCTAACCGGGTTTCCACTAAACACATTACACCAAATTTATGAAAAACTCGAGTTGCCCGAGTATAATAAAGCCATTCCTTTTTTTAAACCTTATATTGAAGAAACCACGAACTGGAGGAAAAGTGAATACAATAAATACTCCGAAGATATAAAAGACATTAATAATCAATGGGATTTTGCTTTTAAGTTATGGCAATACCAAAAACTTGACCCTGAAGAGCATGCGGGATATATAGCAGGATAAACAATGCAGCTCGCTTATTTAGGTGTTTTCAGAAGTACCGGCTAAAAATCTATAAGAAT
>JBNJFT010000032.1:6725-9892 GCA_051747065.1 Bacteroidota bacterium
AAAATGGAAAGGATACTATCCTGAATATTTAAATTATTTCCATTAGTAAACAACTGTTTATCAGTAGATTGAGAATAACCCTCTTTTAAAAACCTCTTACCCAGATAATATTGAGTAAGCCATTTTTCTTTGTCAAGTTCTTGTTTCTCAAAATCGTCAAAAAACGTATTACTCCAATTTCTATGGAAATCAAATTTTTTGGCGTCTTTCTGTTTGTAATACCATTTAATTTTATCAGACTTTCTCAATTGTTTATATTCCTGTAAATCTTTATATTCATCGGACAATTTAAACTTATCCCTGGTGTTCATATACGTTTTGGTCTCCTTAAACTCATCACTTTCCACATAATCTTTCAATTCGTGGTATTCCTTTAATTCTTGCGATTCCAGTGCTTTTGAATAGAGATCGTATTTTTTGCTGTTTTTAAACTTGAGAACTTTCTTAATATCGCCGGATTTTTCAAGCTTTTCATACTCCTGCTGTTTCTCGTATTCCTGTGTATTTTTATAAAAAAGCTTTTCTATTTCATCCGGAATATTTTTAAATTCAGGTGAGTTTACATATTTATGCAGTTCTTCATAGTCTTTTATCTCCTGTGAATCCTTAATCTGATTATAACGTTTTAATTTTGATGAATTGGCAATCTTCTTAAATCGTTTAACTTCAGGATCTTTATTTGATTGCTTACTGTCATTTAGTTTGTCCGAATCCTTGAATTTATTATAAAAAGCTAATTCTTCAGAATTCTGGAAATCATAAAACCATTTGTATTTTTTATCTAATTTGCGGTACTTTTTAAGTGTATCCTGGTATTCTTTCTTTTTTGCCTTACGCTTTTCTATAAGTTCTTCTTTGAACTCTTTCAAGGCGGGAGAATTAAAAAAACCATCAAGTTCATAGAAAGTATTCAATTCCCTGGAGTTTTCCATCCGGTTAAAGTGCTCCAGATCATCTGAATCCTTCACCTCCAAGTACGTTTTGATCATAGGATCCTTGCTCAGTTCCCTGAGTCTTTGTTCTTTTCGATAGGCTTCGGTATCCTTGAATCTCTGAGCTTGTATTTCCTTTTTTCTTTTTTTGAATTCATCGGAATGAATAAATTCATGCAAATCCTGATATCGTTTTAACTCATCAGAATTTTCGAACTCTTTAAGCGATTGATATTCATCAAAAATTTGTTGCTCTTTTCTTTCAATGACAGAAGTTTTGGGAACCTTTCCCAGTTTTGAAAGCAAGTCAAATCGAATCTTAAGGATTGTATTGTTCATTGTATGAGTTTTCTTTTCCTTACAAAACTATAAAAATATAAAAAAAACAGTTCAATTCTACGTTATTCTTATTGATAAGTTATAATACCCTAAAATTAATTATCCCAAAGGCTGGCAAAGTAACCATTTAATTCCTTTGGGATAATTACTTTATAGAATCTTTTATTCTTCAACAACCTCCAAAGCTTCTTCAGAAGCCTTCAAAAGAGGCTCATTGGAAAGCTCTTTCCCAACTGCGTCTTCCATCCATATTTGCGGCGTAAGTTTTCCCTGCTCTAACATACGAGTGATCTCTTCAGCCAGGTTTTTACCCTGAACATGTTGCTCTATCTGGAAATGAATTAAATTTCCAACAGGATAAGCAGATAAATATAAAGGACTACTAATCATGTGGGAATATATTGCTAAAATTGGAGAATCCTCACCTCCCAAAACATCTGCATAATACTTGTTCCATACTTCTTTTGCTATACGGATAACTGCTTCTTTAAGTTCTCCTTTTGTAGCATCAGGATTGTCATACATCCACTTCCAAACATTCATATCAACAAGTGAAACGCCCATTATTTCATAAGCAGACCATAAGTTATCTAATGCAAGCAGATGTTGTTTCTGATCGCTTCCCTCTTCAAGGTCAAGCAATTGAATGTCTCTTGCCTGAAAAAGAAAGGCTATAGCTTCGGTAAAAGCTGTGTTAGGCACGCCATTCATCATATAATAATCTACATTATGCAGAGTTATTGTCTGTTCTACATTATGGCCAAATTCATGAATTGCAATATTATAACCCTTATAATTCATTCCATCATCTCCAACGCGGGTTCTCAAATGCGCCACATCGCTTTTCATTTCAGCTCCCCAAGCATGCCCCGCACCTCTTGCAGGATCTACTACAACTTTTGATGCAATAAATTCGGAATCTTCCTTATCAAAGCCGAGATCTCTGAGAATATTAGGCAGATCTTCTTCAAAGGCTTCTTCAGTAGGATATTTATCCTTAATAATTTTATCTAGTTTTTCTTCAGAAATAGATTGATTTGGAGAAAATCCATTGTACCAGATATCAAATGGCTTTAATTCTCTGCCAAGACGTTTCTCAATCAATTGTGCAACTTCTTTGATCTGGGGCGAAGAGACAAAATCTTTGAAAAGTTCTTCGACCTCCGGTTGTGTCATCTCCATATTGCCTTCAAAAGCTCTTTTGATATATGTGGGATGAAATGGTTGGTAAGGATCAATTTCCTTCATAACATTAAAATTATCTAAAAGAACTTTATACCTTGTATCAGGCTCTTTTTCATAATCCTTCTCCTCTCCTTCCTTATACAACTTATCAGTTTTTGGATTCCATTTAAATTCATCGTTATTAATTACTTCCTTCGGAATATCCTGGTTAATGATATCCAGCATAACGTGATAGATCATTTCTTGTTTTTCCAGTCCTTTATCGGCATTGTAGTTTGATTTAAGTTCGTCCCGTAATCCCCAGTGGGTGATTAAACGAAGGTCTTCAGGGAAATAAGTGTTTTTCTCCTTGTCAACAAGATTTCCCATAAAAATATTGTACTCAGAGATATATGAATCAGCCTTTGTAAGCGTTTCCGATCTCTTTTGTACCAAGTCAGAAGGAACTCTTGAACCATACACATCTCCCATTCTCGCGTAAGCCCACTGCTCGCTACTCCAGTCTTTTCCAAGTTCATTCTTTTTATCTAAGGAATAGTGTGGGAAATTCAATAAAGTATAAAAAGCTATTTTGTTTTTGAAAAAATCCTGCTTCATATGAGAAGATGCATCGTATTCGGCAAACATTCTATCTATTTCATGAACAGAACCACGGTCTAAATGGATGGGTTCTTTCAACTTGACCGCAATTTGATGAAAATTACCATAAAG
>JBNJFT010000032.1:9992-17318 GCA_051747065.1 Bacteroidota bacterium
CCACAAATTATGCAGAATACATTTGCCATTGATGTTGAAAAAGGACTGAACGCAAATCCCAAATATCTAAGTTCCAAATATTTTTACAATGAAAAAGGAGATCGTCTGTTTCAAAAGATCATGAAACTCGATGAATATTATCTTACAGATTCTGAGTTGGAAATTCTCAAAAATCATTGTGAACATTACAGGGTCTTTTTTCAAAATGCAGAAAGCCATTTCTCCCTCGTTGAATTAGGTGCAGGCGATGGATTCAAAACGAAAGTGCTTTTGCAACATTTCACTGAAAATCAAACCAATTTCTCCTATTTTCCAATAGACATCTCAAATAATGTCCTTGAAATTCTTCAAACACAAATAAATAAGGAAATACCAGAATTAAAAGTTGACCCCTTCGCTGGTGACTATTTCAACGCTTTAGATAATCTTAACAAACAAGAAGCAGGAAGAAAAGTATTGCTGTTTTTAGGTTCAACCATCGGAAATTTCGTGTATGAAGACGCTATAAAATTTTTAAAAGAATTGAAATACCGAATGAACAAAGAAGATCTGCTATTAATCGGGTTTGATCTGAAAAAAGACCCAACTGTAATTTTAAATGCATATAATGACAAAAAAGGCATCACGACAGCCTTCAATCTAAACCTGCTGGAGAGGATCAACCAGGAACTTGATGGAGACTTCAACCTCAGGGATTTTTATCACTATCCTACTTATAACCCAATTAGCGGAGAAGCACAAAGTTACCTGATCAGTAAAAAAGAACAACAAATCACCATAGGAAAACTGAAACGGACTTTTCATTTTCAGAAAGGAGAACCCGTTTTCATGGAAATATCAAAGAAATATGATGTCGAAACAATAAACACCCTTGCCGAAGAAGCCGGCTTTGAAGTGAAAAAATATTTCTTCGATAATATGAAATACTTCACTAATTCGCTCTGGAAAAAAAGATAATTAAGGCAGAAGCAGAGAACTGTCTCCATAACTTAAAAAGCGGAAATCATTCTGTAGTGCATAATCATAAATATCTCTCCAGTCTTCCCCAACAAATGCGGCAATTAGCATAAGTAATGTACTTCGGGGTTGATGAAAATTTGTAATCATTGATTTTGTAAGCTTAAATTCATATCCCGGAGTGATCATGATTTGTGTGCTGGCATCCAGAGTTTCTTTCCGGTTTTTTTTAAGATAATTCTGAATCTCTTCTAATGCTTTCCCGGGAGATACCGAATGGTCTAAGTCGAAATGCTCCCATTGGTTTAACACAATACGTGATGGTGAAGAACTCATGGATCTCAGCTTCACACCAATCCAGTATAAGCTTTCCAAAGTTCTCACAGAGGTTGTTCCTACAGCAAGAATGTTACCTTTGGAATTTGCCAGTTGTTCTAATGTTTGAAGTGAAACCGAAAAATGCTCAGTATGCATCTCATGTTGGTCAACTGTTTCTGATTTTACAGGACGGAATGTACCCGCTCCCACGTGCAAGGTTATTTCAGCAGAGTTAATTTTCTTTTCTCTGATTTTATTCATGACAGGCTCACTGAAATGTAAACCGGCGGTGGGTGCTGCGACAGACCCCTTAATTTTAGAATACACTGTCTGATAGCGTTGTTTGTCCACCGGTTCACTTTCACGTTTAAGATAAGGTGGTATAGGAACTATTCCTGCATTGTCAAGTATTTCCCCAAATGTTATAGTAGGATTGTCCCATTCAAATTCAATTTCGATTGCATTGTCTTTTCTGCTTTTTTTCTTAGCTTTCAGATTAAGTTTTCCTTTGGGTAAAGAAATTTTCTTTTCCAGAACATCATCTTTCCATTTCTTTAAATTTCCCACCATGCATAACCATGTTGCAGAGAAAGTTTGCTGAAATGCTTGTGCATATTCTTTTGGTTGGACCGGTTCCAGGCAAAAGATTTCAATATTGGCACCGGTAGATTTTTGAAATAGCAAACGAGAATATACAACCTGTGCATTATTGAAAACCATTAGCTGATCTTCAGGAAGATAACAATGTATATTTTCAAAAGTATCCCGGGAAATTTGCCCTTTTTGATAGAGCAACAATTTACTTTTTTCTCTTTGCTCTATAGGATATTTTGCTATCTTTTCCTCTGGCAAAGTATAATCAAAATCTTTTGCAGATATTTTTCCGGGCTGTATCATCTTCATTAAAATTAAACGGCAAAATTAGTTAATTTTGTGGTTTATAATGAAAAAAATATTCATTAGCTAAATGTCTCATAATAAAAAGGATAGAAGATGAAAGTAAAGGTTGGAGACCAGGTTAAATTCTTAAATGACACTGGTGGCGGTAAAGTAACAAAAATACTAAGTAAGGATATGGCAAATGTTCTCACTCATGACGGGTTTGAAGTGCCTGTTTTAATGGAAGAACTTCTTATAAGTGAAAGTGGAGAACAGGAAAAAAAACAGGGAGAAGTGATTCCTGAAACAGAAACAGAAGAAGAACGAGCACAGGAACAGAATGAAGAATACAATTTTTTCAAAGAGGCTGAACCCGATGAAAAAGATATTCCTTCAGCAGGTAATCCCGATAATGAAATCCACTTTGCTTTTGTCCCGCTGAATCTGGATCAACCGGAAAATAGTGATTTGGATCTTTTTTTGATCAATGACAGCGATTTTGAAATTTACTATTTGATCCTCGTAAAAAAGGAAACTTCTTATTCCTGGTTTGCATCAGGATATTTAGAGGACAACACTAAGATTTTAATTAAAACTGTAGAGCGGGAAAATCTTAATGAGATCAATGATTTGAAATTTCAGCTTCTGTTTTTCCGGAAGGGTTTTTTCCACCCTGTTTCACCAATGGAAACAAATCTGAAAATAAAACCTGCACGGTTTTTTAAACGTTCCACTTTTAAAGAAAATGATTTTTTTGATGAGCCGGCATGGATTATGGAATTGAAAAGCGAGGAACGTTTTTATGAGCAGCTAAGAAACCTGAAAGATGAAGATATACTGCAAGCAGTCAAAGAAAAAGACCTCGCCAATCATGATTTTTCATCTTTAAAAAGCAAACCGAAATCAACCAATTCGGATATTGAAGAGGTTGACCTGCATATTGAGGAATTGGTAGAAAAACCAAATGAACTGTCTAACAGTGAAATAATAGAAATTCAGCTGGCACGTTTCCAGACTACTTTGGAAGGCGCATTAAATGATAAACATACAAAAAGAATTGTATTTATTCATGGAGTTGGAAATGGCAGGCTTAGATATGAACTCAGAAAGTCTTTAGAACGAAATTATCCGAAATTAAATTATCAGGATGCTTCATTTAAAGAATATGGATATGGAGCCACTTTGGTTTTTTTGAAATAATAATGAACCAATACGGTTCGTTAAAATAATTGTTAAAACTTTGAAATTCTGAAGTAAGCTGTTCCATCGCTGCGCTTCTGGCGTAGAGGAAAGTCCGGGCAACACAGAGCAGCATACTCCCGAAAGGGGAGATATCCGCGAGGGTATAGTTCTGGAGCAGAAAATAACCGTCTGGCATCTGCCGGATAAGGGTGAAAAGGTGAGGTAAGAGCTCACCAGTATTTTGGGCGACCAAAATAGCTGTGCAGACTTATGCGTTGAAAGGCCACGTATACCGGCGCTTAAAGGCTGCTCGCCTGATTGCCGGGGGGTAGGCCGCTGAGATAAATGATGGAAAATCTTTTTTAAGATTTACAGAACCTGGCTTACAGGCTTACTTTAGCTATTTTTTTAGTTTAATTTTGAAATTCCGGTAATAAAACCGTTTCTTTGTTAAGATTTTAAATAATAAATAAAAGCACAAGTTTATGCAAATTGAAAAAGAAAAAGTAGTATCCGTTACTTACAACTTAAGTATTGATGGTTTTGATGGAGAATCCGTTGAACAAGTTGATAAAGAAAGACCTTTAACCTTTCTCTATGGCGTAGGAAATATGCTTGAAAAATTTGAAGAAAATTTAGAAGGATTTAAATCAGGTGATACTTTCGAGTTCATGATCAAGAGTGAAGATGCTTATGGCCAAGCTTCCGATGAAGCTATTGTTGACCTGCCGATAAATATTTTTGAAATTGAAGGAAAGATTGACTACGACCTTCTTAAAGTAGGAAATTATATTCCAATGCAGGATCAGGAAGGAAATAAATTAGACGGCATTGTACTTGAAGTTGGTGATGAGCAAGTTAAAATGGATTTTAATCATCCTTTAGCAGGAGATGACCTTTATTTTAAAGGCGAAGTGATTGACGTTCGTGAAGCAACCGATGAAGAAAAGAAAGAAGGGCACGCTCACACTTCACAACAAAATTAAACATCTTTATTTAGGCATGATTCTTGATTATTCCAGGTAAATCTAAACTAATTTTATTATGAAACGAATTGTTTTACTTGCAGTGTTAGTTGGAATCTTTGGTTTTCAAAGTTACGGCCAGCTACAATATGGAGTCAAGGCTGGTTTAATGACGGCTTCTTCCAACTTAGATAAAAAGATAACAGAATTTCCTACTGAAAGTGACTACGAAGAAGTCAAAATGGAAGCCCAGGATGCAAAAGCAGGTTTCCAGGCCGGATTTTTCGGGAGGTTATCAATTCTGGGTATCTATGTACAGCCTGAGTTAATGTTTAGCTCCACAAATTCAAGGGTCAAAGTTAGCAAACAGTATGAAGATGCTACACAAGATCCTGAAGAATTTGTTAAAACACAAAGTTTTAAAAGAGTTGATTTACCTTTACTTGTTGGCGGAAAATTTGGCCCTTTAAGAATTCAGGGCGGACCGGTCGGAAGTTTTATGCTGTCCGAAAAATCAGCTATAGAAGCTGCCTTTGACGAAGAAACAGTAGACGAAAAATTTAATTCTGCAACCTGGGGATATCAAGTTGGTGTGGGTGCTGATTTTTTTAATTTTTTAACTCTCGACGTAAAATATGAGGGCAGCCTGAGTAAACTTGGGGATAACGTTACAATTGGGGAAAAAGATTACCCTCTGGATAGCCGAACAAGTCAATTTATTTTTACTGCAGGAATTTTCTTTTAAGAATTTATTAAACAATTTATCAGCAACCATTGTCATCTTTTTGACAATGGTTGTTTTTTTTTATGAAATTGTAGACAAAGGGAGATGGATAAATTGGCTGACTTCATAAAGGAGGATTCCATGGGTTTAAGATCATAAAATATTAAGAGTGAGACAAACAGGTTAGTAGGAATCAAAATAGTAATCAAACTTTTTAAATAATCAATCAGTCTGAATGTTTTGTGGGTTAATCTCAACTTATAAAGTACTTGTCAAATTGTTTTCAACAACTGTTTGGTTTATTTTGAAAAAAGCATAGATTTGCGCTTCCAAAATAAAAAGTTTGCTGTAACAAACCGTTGGCTATTAATAAAAAAGGTGTAGTTAGCTGTTATAACATGAGTTAATATGGTTCAAAAATCTACTCTTAGAAAAATAGTAATAGTGGCAATTGTCTTTTTTGCAGAAATTTTTATCTCCCTGTCAGATAAGGCAATTACTATGGGTACAAATGAGACATCCTCTGATATAGCTATCTCCAGAAAGCTTAACAATCAACTATCCTCATATAAGGCTGTTACAAATGCTGAAACTGAAATAAATGCGTTTCTTGAAAAGTGGAATATAACAGGAGCTTCTGTAGCAGTTATGAAAGATGAACGTCTTATTTATGCTAAAGGGTTTGGCACTACCCAAAAAACGGAACCTGAAAAAGTTCAGCCAAAACATCTTTTTCGAATTGCAAGTATATCTAAACTAATTACTTCAACTGCGATAATGAGACTTGTGGAAGAAAACGAACTTGCATTGGATCAGAAGGTTTTCGGAAATGACGGGATATTAAATCAATCTAAATATCTAAATATTAAGGATAATAGAGTCAAAGATATAACAATTTACCATTTGTTAACTCATTCCGGTGGATGGGCTAAATCAAATGGTGATCCCGTATTTATGCCTTATACTGTAATGGAAAAAATGAATGTCGGACTCCCGGTTGATTTAGAAACTACCATAGAATATACACTTCAGCACAGAACCTTAGACTTTAAACCCGGAAGCAGGAGTTCTTATTCCAATTTCGGATACGCAGTTCTTGGTAAGGTAATTGAAAAAACTACGGGAATGGGCTATGAAAATTATGTCGTTACCCAAATTCTTAATCCATTAAATATTTATGATATGCATTTGGGAAGCACTAACCGACAGATGAAATTCTCAAATGAGGTGAATTACTATTCCAACAGTCCTTTTAAAAAGGTATATTCTTCTTTAAATAAAGATGAAATTGTTCTTCGTCAATACGGAGGTAACAATTTTGATGTTCTGGGTGCAGCCGGTGCCTGGGTAGCTACGCCGGTTGAGTTATTAAAATTTTTAGCTCACATTGATGGAAACACAAAAAAGAAAGACATTCTCACGCAAGAAACTATCCAACAGATGATTAACACGTCACCCAGTGTTCGGCCTATTGGTTGGATTCGAAAAGATAAAAAAGGAGGCTGGATGAGGACAGGAACGCTAACCGGAACATCTGCTCTCCTAAAAAAAGGTTCTAATGGAATTTCATGGGTGATGGTTTTGAATACCAGTAACACAATGCGTCATGATTTTACAGATAATATCAATTCGGTAATGACAAATTTCATAGATAAAGTTGACAACTGGCCCGATTATGATCTTTTTAACTATAAAGAACCCTCTCCTTTATATGCATATTAAGTTGTTTAGTTAGATTATCCGGTTAATTTTATTCTTCATGTAATGTCCAATCTTCAGTATTTTAATTCCACAGACATTGAGAACAAAGAATATTTTATTTTAATGAATAATTATTATTTTTGCTTTATGCAATTTAAAGCATTAAGATATTTCTATGAAACGTGAAAAAAAAGTATCCTTAGATAACCTTCAATACGAAGAGCGGATTAAGGTTTTAAAGGCTGTAAATATTTTTAAAGATTCAACAGATGATATTCTTTATGATCTGGCCAGATCTATGGAAGAAGTTCATATAGGAAAGGGTGAAGTGGTTTTCCATAAAGGCGATCTATTGCACGCAATGTATATTATTGTAGAAGGAAGAGTAAAGGTGCATGATGAAGAACATGAGTTTACACAGTTTGAAGCAACCCAATATTTCGGAGAATACTCCCTTATTGACTCTTCAGTGCGTTCTGCTTCCGTTACTACCCTTGAAGATACAAGACTTTTAAGATTGGATAAGACCGTTTTTGATCATATTATTTCAAAAAACGTAGATATAGCAAGAGCTATATTGAAAACGCTGATAAAGAGACT
>JBNJFT010000033.1:0-17158 GCA_051747065.1 Bacteroidota bacterium
AAGTTAAGCCCATCAGCGCCGATGGTACTACGTGAAGTGGAAGAGTAGGTCGTCGCCGACTTTTATCCCGAATCAATTTTTTGGTTCGGGATTTTTTTTATTTTTACATCCTATGACACGAAACTTTATTTTTATTTTTATAGTACTTGTTTTTTCTGTCTATCAGGCTTATAGTCAAATTGATGAAAAAAATGAAGTGTCTAAATCTCAGCTTGATAGTGTTCCTGAAGATAAGGTGGTTTCATGGGAGATAGATAACTATTACGACACCAACCGTGTTGTGATTGATACTAATTATTTTGACAGACATTTGTTTAATCCGAATTTAGGCAATGTTTATCTTAGTAGTTATGGAACACCTCTGATCTCTAATGATTTCTCCGGACGTTCTGATTACGAGTTTCTTTTTAATAGATACGTTTCGGATTATTTTCTTAATTCTTCGACAGCAAATTATTATCGAACAAACACCCCGTTTACATATCTGAATTTTGATACCGGAGGAAATGATGATGCAGAATCCAGACTGAAATTGTTTCATACTCAGAATGTGAATAAACATCTCAATTTTGGAGTTGATGCTACAATTATTTCATCTCAGAAATTTTATGAAAGGGAAACTTCTCTAAAATCTCACCATATTATATTGTTTTCTAGTTATGAAGATACCACTTATCAGTTGTTTGCAAATGTTATAACTAACAAATCTGCTCATAACCATATAGGTGGTGTGGAGGATGTTAAAGAGATTCAGACTGCCGGTTATTTAGATGATGCTACAACTACTGTTAACTCTCAAGAGATAAATCTGCAACAGAGATATTTTTTTCGAAGTCATAGAATAAAAGAAGATACGGCTCAAATTGCTGATACAACTGCTGCTCCTGAAACTCAATCACAAACTGATACTACTTCTAGTGTTAAGGATTCCTCTAATTTAGATGACTCTTCAAAGATTGATTCATCTGATGGCGAAAACAAGAATAAAAATGGTGATTTTGGTTTTATTCGAGATGGATTTGGGGTGCTTCATGATTTTTCATATCGTGTTTATGATCATAAATATGAAGATAATGAGGTTTTTTCAGATTTCTATCAGCCATATCCCGTCTATATTGATTCTAGTAAAACCAGAGATAAAGCAAGTCAGAATGTGTTGACGAATCGAGTTTCTTTGTTCTTCAAGAGCAAACATTTTGATGTTAATGCAGGGTTGGAACATAATTACACCAACTATTCATACATATATCCTTTCGAATCTGAAGATACAGTCATTAATAAGCATGATATGTCAGATGAGGATTATAATAGTTTTAGATTTAATGGCAATATTCAATTGGAATGGAAAGATAATTTTTCTTTCAAGGGCTCATTAGATTCTTGGTTCTTTGGATATCATAAAGGAGATCTTGATATGAAGGTGGAACTTCGTAAAGATTTTTCAAATGCTCATATTATTGCAAGTGGCAGATATTACCTTAAGGAACCGGATTATTTTCTTAGCCAGTACAATTCTAATTATTTTAGTTGGAATAATTCATTTGATAAAAAAAATAAACTTTCTATTGATCTTGAATATGTTAATGACCGACTGGATTTTAAAGCAAGGCTCCAGCCCATGATGATAAAGAACCATATTTATATAGATACAACAGCGACACCAAATCAACATAAACCCTGGCTTAGGTATTTTTCAGTGGCCATAGAAAAAGATTTTCATTTTTGGAAATTTCATTTGAAGAACGATTTACAGTATCAATTCTCTGAATATAAGGATGTTTTGAGGGTGCCAAGTTTTTACGTTCATCAGTCACTAGCTCTACGACATCGCTTTAATTTTAAAGTTACCGGCGGAAAATTAGATGCTCAATTAGGAATAGCTTATTACTATTATTCTGGCTATAAGGCAGATGCCTACATGCCCGCTCTTAATTTATTTTACCATCAGGATGAAGATATAATTGGGGATCAGCCTTTGGTTAATGTCTTTGCTAATTTCAAATTGAAAAGGACAAGTTTTTATTTTAAGGCTTTCCATGCGAATAGTTTTTTACATCAAAATCCTTATTATAGTGCACCAGATTATCCAATATCGGATATTATGTTGAAAGTTGGTATTTTGTGGAGTTTTTATGATTAATTTTTTTATATCTTTAAGGTTGAAACAAAAGAATGAGAAATACGTAACTTTTTTTATAAAATCAATATATTTTGATTAAACCTGAGAATATACATAATACATTTTTTTCTTTCCTGCTATTTCTGCTTTTTCTGTTGATTGGTTATTCGTGTAAAGAGGAATCAAAGCCTGAGGCCTCACGTTTAAAAGAAATCAAAGAGTCTGGCGAATTGGTTGCGGTAACAGATTATAACTCAACAAATTATTTTATTTATCGTGGTGAGCCAATGGGTTATCAATATGATCTTCTAAAGAAATATGCGAACCACTTGGGTGTAGAATTGAAAATCAAAGTTAATAAAGACCTTCAAGAAAGTTTTGATTTGCTCCAAAGAGGTGAATGTGATATATTGGCTTATAATTTAACTGTTACTGAAAGCAGACGGAAAAGTATCAATTTTACCGAACCTTATGGTCAAACACGTCAGGTGTTGGTTCAGAGAAAACCTGATGAATGGAAAAGCATGTCTCAGCGGGAGATTGATCTGAATGTTATCAGAAATCAGCTGGAATTGAATGGGAAAGTAGTTTACGTGAGAGCGAATTCTTCTTATGAACAGCGCCTGAGAAATTTATCAGAGGAAATTGGTGGAGAAATTAAAATCATTGAAAAAGAAGAATATACTGAAGAACAGTTAATTTCTCTTGTTGCTCGAGGGGAAATTGACTATACTGTTTGTGATGAAAATCTGGCCAAAGTGAATCGTACATATTATCCTAATATTGATGTAAAAACTGCTATTAGTTTTCCTCAAAGTCTTGCATGGGGAGTTCCCAAAGGTACCGATTCTTTATTATTATCTTTGAATAATTGGATTAAGGATTTTAAGACCTCTGTTGATTATGCTCTTATCTATAACAAATATTTTAAAAACCGAAAATCGGCGCTTATTCAAAAGAGTGATTATTATACCATTAGTAGTGGACAAATTTCACCCTATGATGATTTTTTCAGAGAATATGGAGAGATTATTGATATGGATTGGCGCTTGTTGGCTTCTCTGGCTTATCAGGAATCCCGATTTAATCCCAATGCCAGGTCATGGGCAGGTGCCTATGGACTTATGCAGCTTATGCCCTCGGTGATTAGTCAATTTGGAGTGAATAATGAATTTTCACCTGAACAAAGTATCCAGGGCGGAACAAAATTATTGAGTTGGCTGGATACCCAATTTAAAAACAAAGGCGTAAAAAATGAACAGGCTCGTATTAAATTTATATTGGCTGCTTATAATGTTGGGTTGGGACATGTTCTAGATGCCCGAAGGTTGGCAGAAAAGTATGGAGATAATCCCAATAAATGGGATAATAATGTTGAAGAATATATCTTGAAAAAATCGGACCCGGAATATTATAATGATGAAGTAGTTTATTATGGCTATGCCCGTGGGAACGAAACATATAATTATGTCAGACAGATTCTCGATAGATACGAGCACTATAAAAATATTATTGAGGAGGATTCGTAATAATATTTTGATGAACTTCAAAATATTCAGATAGTATCATAGCTGTTGCCCCCCATATTTGAAGATGGTTAAATTTGTAGTAAGGAGCAATGACCTTTTTGTTGTCAGCCATTACTATTTCATCTTCCGTGATACATTCAGGAGCTAATAATTCTCTGATATTAATTTTATAAATTTTGTCAACTTCATGTGAATCTGCCATGAAATTTGGTTCCTGGCTTAAGCAACCAATTATCGGTTGGACATGGATATTACTTACAGGAATATATAAGGGAGTTAACTTCCCGACAAACGAGATAGAGTTTTTATTCACTCCTATTTCTTCCTGAGTTTCTCTGAATGCTGTTTCTACCAGATTTATATCTTTGTCATCTTCAAATTTTCCCCCTGGTAGGCTAATTTGTCCGCTATGCACTCCTTTGTAGACAGGGCGCTTGATTAATGTGGTAAAAATTTCAGAATTGTTTGGATATAACAAAATCAAAACTCCTGCATTTTTACTTGAAGTATTGGCCATTTTCTTTATTCTTCGGGGAGGAGCCATTTTGTGTTGAGCCTTCTTTCCAGGCAGGTTTCTTTGTAATTCCCTTTTCAGCATTTGAATATACTGATGAAAATGGTTGCTTTTTGCAATGCAATGATCAGTCTTTTTATTTTCTGTATTTTCTGATGAATTCTTCAACTTCCGGTACACCTCCTTGATAAATTAAATATCCGTTATATGGTTCTTTTTCAGTTATTTCATCGTTAATTGGTGTGAGCATGAGCTCTTTTACTTTTTCTCTGTCGTTTGTTTGCCCCAGAGCCCAGCCTAATTTTATATAAGCCACTTCAGGTAACATATTTTCTGCAGGAATAATGCCTATGTCCAATAAATCTCTTCCGGTATCATAAACAAACATGTGTACATATCCCCAAAGAGTTTGAACTGTCATGTAAACATGAACCCCTTTGTCGATAGCTCTTTCTAATGCCGGGTATAATGGTTTGTTTACGTGCCCTAATCCTGTCCCTGCAATTACTATTCCTTTGTATCCATTGTCAACTAGTGAATCGATAATGTCGGGCTGCATGTTTGGGTAATAGTAAACGATGGAAACTTTTTCTTCAAAAAACGGTAAAATATTAACTTTCTTATCATTTCTTCTTTGATTGTAGTTTTCTTTAATAGGTTTAAATTCCCCTCTTTTTACAGTAGCGAGAGGAGTATCGCCTATTGTACGAAAAGTAGAGCGGTATGAAGAGTGCATTTTCCTTACACGGGTTCCTTTGTGTAAAAAACCGTATTCATCTGATGTTGGGCCAAACATGCAAACCATAACTTCTGCAATATCTGAATGGCCGGCGGTATATGCTGAATGAATGAGATTTAGTGCAGCATCGGATGAGGGCCTGTCTGAAGAGCGTTGAGAACCAACGAGAACGATAGGAACAGGCGGATTTTGTACCATAAATGTCAGGGCTGAAGCTGTGTGATGAAGTGTGTCTGTGCCGTGCCCAATAATGATTCCGTCAATTCCATTTTCAATTTCTTTCCCTATTGCTTTTGCCAGCTCGATATACTGCTCAGGCCCCATGTTCTCACTGAACACTGCAAAAACTTTTTCAGTTGTGAGGTTGCAAATATCGGCAAGTTCCGGAACCGCACCGTACAATTCGCCCGGCGAAAAGGCAGGAATAACAGCTCCTGTTCTGTAATCCAGTCTGGATGCTATAGTACCACCGGTTCCAAAGAGCTTAACATTAGGCAGTTCTTCGGAGTAGGGGAATTCTTGTTCAGGTATCTGGTAATTTGCTTTTTCATAGCCGGTTTCGATGATTTCCTGAATGGTGTCAACATCAACTCCAATGTTGTAACCTGTAGGGATTTTAACTACAATATGCTTATCATCATCGTTTTCTGAACGGGGCAAAATTTTGCCTTCAAATTTGCCCCGTGTTGTCTTTATATCCACCGAGCTCCACACCCTGATGTTAAATTTTTGCAATATTTCTAATGCCTGGCCATTATATCCTTGACGCGTATTTTGCTCAGTGCTCATTATAAATTGAAGTTTGAATAATAATTTTTATAAAATTTAATATGTTTTTCTGCCATTGCCTCCCAGCTATATTCTTCAACGATAAGCCTGTTGGCTTCTTTGCCCAATTTGTCTCTCAGCGAATCGTCCTTAAGTATTTTAATCATCGCATCAGCGAATTCTTTTGGATCCTTTGGATTTACGAGTAATCCGTTCTTATTGTCTTCAATAACATGCTTTATTCCACCGAATTTTGATGCAACTACCGGTTTTCCACAAGCCATCGCTTCCTGGCTTGTCATGCCGAAAGGTTCAAAAGTAGATGGGAGGACGAAAAATTCTGCTTGCTGATAATATTGCACAAGTTTTTCATCCGGAACATATCCAATGATGTGAACCCGGTCCATATTTTTTTCCTGAATTATGGATTTCATCTTGTTGTAAACTTCTTTTTCCCTGGGTTTGGGCTTAGGAGATCCACCACCGATAACAAGGTGAATGTCATCGACTTCTTTCCGTACTATATCAAAAGCATTCAGTAATAAATCGTGTCCTTTGTTTGCATCTATTCTGCTGAGGCAAAAGATGTATTTATCCGGAAGGTCGGTTTTTTTATTTTTTTCTTCCTCTGTAGGTTTGTAATATGTATGAATATTCACTCCTGGCGGAATGATTTCAATATTTGGAGCATCAAAATTATAGAGTTCGTTAAGTTTTTCTTTCTGAACATTCGATGTCAGAGTATGTGCGTTTACTGAATTGAAAATCCTTAATTCTTCGTTGATGCGTTTTTTGAACTTGTATTTTTTTTCCAGCTCTTCAGGATCGCCTTCCATGTCAGATTTTTTCCATGCGCCAAGGCTATGGGCCGTAAAGAAAGCGGGTTTGCCGAAAGCTTTGGCAACATCTAATGTGACAATACCAGCATCAACATAATGTCCGTGAAATAGTTCATATTCCAGATTTTGATCTTTTATGAACTGAATCATATTTTGTGACAATTCAGGTAAAACTTCATAAATAAACTCTTTGGGGATGAACTCCCATGGGCCTGCCGGAATTCGAATCACCCGCACGTCTGGATGCCCCGGGACAGGGTCTATTTGTTTTCTTTCTTTATCAAACCATCTTGTATAAATATCGACTTTATAGCCTAATTTTGCTAAAGCTTTGGATAATTCAAGTACATAAACCACCTGACCTCCGGTATCTGTTTGGCCTAATTGGGGAATAGGATCAAAATAGCCATGTGTACTTAACATGGCGATGCGTTTTATTTCCTTCTGTTTATTCATAGCTTTGCTGGTTTTTGAGTTCGTTGTCTTTCGTAATGATCAAATGAGCTAATTGTTTGTGACTGGATATGATTTTATGTTCGATGTTTAGTATTTTTTCCAGGAACTCATCTTGTTTTTCCCGGCTTCTTTCAGCGCGGGTTTTTTTTGTATCAAAATAATTTTTATCAATGAATATTTTTTTATGCGCATTTGACAAAGATGTTGTATAAGTTCCCTCTGCAATGACAACATCTATTCCTTCCAGATTTACCTTTTCTTCTTCAATTTTATCTTCTTCAAAGTAAACTAAAGGCTTTGTGAGTTCACTTTCTCCATCTATTGCCTCTTTCATGTTTTTATCCAGAACATCCAGTTTTACCTCCGACGTACCAACCTGGTTAATGTCTTTTTCCCTCATTTGGGCATTGGTTTTTGGAGGATAGACGAAATAATCGTCTTGTTGAAAAATGAAGCATTTAATATTGTGTTTTTCCAATTCCTGTTTAATTGTATAAGCTGTTTCAGACTTTCCGCTTCCCGATTCGCCGGCAACAGTGATAGCATACCGGGTTTTACTTTGCTTGATTTCAGGTATGATCACTTCTGCAACTTCTTTTGCTGTTTTAATGTGATGATCTTTTATTACAAGTTTATCACCTTCCATATCATTTATGTTTTTTGGGTTTTATCTATAATTGTTTTTCCACTTCTTTTCGTACTTCGTGTAATGGTGCATTGCCCAAAGCCTGATAATGCAACTTTCCCATAATCCAATTTATTGCTTTTTGATTGTTTGTATTATGATTAACTCCAAGTGCCTCAAATTGTTTTTTGAGTTCTGGAATTTGTGATTTTATCTCTGTGAAATTTATTTGTTTATACCCTACGTTTTCTAATATCTCCTTCATAGCTTTATTTGGGTTTTTATAAACAAACGGCAACATTCGTTCTGCTATTTCAGGCCTGATATTATTTTCTTTCAGGTATTTAAAAAGATGGAATATGTGATTGTATTCAAAATTTTTGCTTTTTGAATAATGGCCTTCTACATATTTTAGTGTATGCCCGATAAAGCAACCTATAAATTTGGGTTCATAATTTAATTCATGAACAATCTTTTGTATAAGCGGATAAAGGTTTTTGCTGAAAATATAGTTGTAAGTATCCTCAGGTATTTCCCATTTTTTTAATTGTTGGTATTTTGAGATGATTTCTTGTGGAATTTCCTGCCATTTGTTATCAATATACTTTTTATCCAGCGGGATTGGTGCTGTGTCAGTGTCAGGATACATTCTGTCCGGCCCGGGCAGGACTCTCTCAAAAATTGTTGTGCCATCCGGGAAGGTTTTTCTTGTTTCACGTGGTACACCTTCAAACGCGAGCTTACATCTCTCTTCGATGGTTTCAAGCGCTGTTGAGATGTCATCTTCAGGCCCCCAGAAAAGAATTTGGGCATCGTCTTTTCCTGCTTTTACATTCTTTCTTATTTCATCCCATACAGCAGTGTCGATTTTTTCTTCGAGCTCTTCTGTATGTGCCATGAATGGTGGTTCTAAACAGGCAATTACTTTCAGGCGCCCTTTAATTTCATCTGCAAATATTTTTCCGGGTTGGATGAAGTGAGATAATATAGATTTGAACTTTGGTAGGTTAACGAGGTATATTTTTTC
Source organism: Bacteroidota bacterium (assembly GCA_051747065.1). Lineage (GTDB taxonomy): Bacteria > Bacteroidota > Bacteroidia > Bacteroidales > UBA12077 > JAGXLC01. Next base: position 8,617 of record JBNJFT010000033.1, read on the forward strand.
ATCATTTTTTATCGCCTCGGAAAGTGGTTTGTAGTTGAAATTGATTTTTTGGGGATCGAGTTGCTTGTATTGTATGTTCCATTCCTCAGTTTTATTCACTTTTTCAGAAAGTTTCTCACGGATATGAAGTAATGCCCATTGTCTGAAAGCTTCATTATGAGATAATTCCGGAATCCATTTGTTATGTGAAACGCCTTTGAGCTCAACACGGGTTCCTCCTTCACAACTTACGTTTACGTCTTCCCGGCCTGCGCCAATTCCTGTTCTTACTTTTCCCGTGCTTCTGTTAAGAAAGCGAATATATTCTGCACCCTCTCTTAATTCATCGGGCGTTAACATATCAGGGTAGGTTACTGTCTCAATCAGAGGCATTCCCAATCTGTCTGTTTTGAAAATTCTGGTATGCCGGATGTCTGAGATTTCTCTGCAGGAATCTTCTTCGAGGCTCAGTTGAATCAATCTTACTGTTTTGTTCTTCAGGGGAATTTCTCCTTCAACTCCTATAATTGCAGTTCGTTGAAAACCTGTTGGAATGCTTCCGTCAAGATACTGTTTTCGTGTTACGTGTACTTCTCCGACAATGTTGAGTTTGCAGAGAAGCGAAATTTCCAGGGAAATATCCAACGCTTCTTTATCAATCTGAAAAGGGGGAGTGTCATCTATTTCGTAAGTGCATGCTGTTTTATTATTTATGCGGTATCGAATTTCTTTTCTGGTTTTATATTCCATTAAGGCAGTTCCGTCATATTCTCCAAGTTCACTTAGAGTCGGCCTCATGTGACGTATAATCTCTGCGTTATAGTCTTTGTCGTTATGATAAATTCCTGCCGGGCAATGACAGAATAGTTTTTCTCGTGTTTTTAGTTGCTGATGAACTTCAAGTCCTGACTTGAAGCCAATTCTCTGGTAATCTTCTGTTTTTGCATTTTTTCTCGGTACGTATCTGATGTTTTTTTTAGTTTGCTCGTAATTTTGTTTTGCAAGGCTGGTGGCTCTGTCTTTCATGGTTTGTATACATAAGAGTTTTGGGTTCGTCAATTTAATAAAAAAAAAGTTAAAACCAAAATGATTTAAACTTACGTGAGACGCTTTATTGGTGAATGAAGAGATAAAATAAACAGAATAATTTACTGGTATACAGCCGGTTTTTAAACTTTCTGTTGGAGGAAATTTTATAGTCCTGATTTACTTAGTTGAACCGGATCGTCTTTATTGGGCTTATTTTTGCTATGATGTATGAAGGAATAATAAGCATAATTACCGTGATAACTAAAGAACCGATATTTAGTAAGATTACATGCAGAATTTTTAAGTTAATAGGCACAACTTCCAGGTAATAAGTGGCCGGATCCAGTTTAATAATTCCAAATTCTTTTTGTATCAGGCATAGGGCAATGCCGATAATATTTCCCCACAACATTCCTTTGCCGATGAGTAAAGAAGCAAAGTAGAGGAAGATTTTCCGGATGCTCCAATTTGTTGAACCCATCGCTTTAAATAAACCGATCATGCTTGTTCTTTCAAGTATGATGATCAACAACCCCGATATCATGTTAAATCCGGCAACAACAATCACTAATGTTAAAATCACCCAGACATTGACATCAATTATGTTCAGCCAGTCGAAAATTTGCGGAAACTCAGAGGTAATTGGCAATACTTTGAGTTTTGTTCCTTCCGAGAAAAGTGGATAAGTATAATTATTTCTGATGTTTGAGGACAAGTTTGTAATTTCTTTAAAATCGTTAAGAATAATCTCAAAACCACTTATCTGATTTTCATCCCAGTTATTTAATTTTTGAACATGCTTGATGTCTCCAAGAATGAATTTTTTGTCAAAGTCTTCAAGCCCCGTATCATATATACCGGAAATTATAAATTTTCTCACCCGCGGCGGTTTATCTACAAAATACATAGCTACCGCATCGCCGGCCTTTAGTTCTAATAAATCTGCAAAATATTTTGAAATTAATATTTTATCTGTTTTTGCAGTATCTGTGACCTGGAAAGTTTCTCCATCTATTAAGTTTTTTTCAAAGAAAGACCATTTAAAGCTCTCATCAACTCCTTTAAGAATACCACCCTGGAAATTTTCCTGCGTTTTCAGGATGCCGCCTTTTATAGCATAAGGCTGAATGTGATGAATTTCATCTAAGCTGTCAATATCCGGATAGAAATTTTGATGCTTGCTAATCGGAACAGTTTCAATCGATGTGTTGGTATCGTAATTAATTATTTTTATGTGAGAACCAAAACCGGTGATTTTATTTCTTATTTCAGATTTGAAGCCTGTAACAATAGCTACGGATAGTATCATTACAATTATGCCGAGAGCTACCCCTACAACAGCGATAGAAACAATTGGTTTGGATATCCTTTGATTCCCCGATTTATCTTTGAAAAAGCGTTTTGCTATAAAAATATTTATATTCACAATTATTTGGCTTTAGATGCAAATGTATCAAATTTATCCTTTTTCATTTTAGTAACAAGAACAAACTGAAAAATATTTTCATGGATTTGGCCGATAATTTATTATTTTAGATGACTTTATAAACGATCTATTATGTGTCGAATTTTATTGGCTTTTTTAAGCATTCTCATTTTTAACGGGTTGACGTTTTGTCAACAGAAGAAACAAACAGAAATCAAGCCAGGGGCTGAACGGACAGAAGTTTATTTACCCTCTTTAGAAGGAAAGTCCCTTGGAGTTGTAGCCAACCATACTTCACTTGTCGATAGTGTTCATTTGGTGGATACACTGATTTCTAAAGGAATGAATGTGAAAAAGATATTTTCACCGGAGCATGGTTTCAGAGGAGACAGAGATGCCGGCGAATATGTGTCTACATACAAAGATGACAAAACAGGTTTGTCGGTAATTTCTTTATATGGCAAAAGTAAAAAGCCAAAACCAGAAGATTTAAATGATCTGGATGTTGTTATTTTTGATATTCAGGATGCCGGCGTTCGATTTTATACTTATATTTCCACCCTTCATTACGTTATGGAAGCTTGTGCAAAAACAGAAACCAAACTAATAATATTTGACCGCCCAAATCCAAATGGATTCTATATTGATGGCCCTGTGCTGAAGAAGGAACGGCAATCTTTTGTCGGAAAACATCCGATCCCTATCGTTCATGGAATGACAATTGCGGAGCTGGCACGCATGATCAATGAAGAAGGCTGGCTGAAAGATTCTATGAAATGCGAACTGGATTGGGTGAAATGTTCTAATTATACTCATGATTCACTATATGAACTTCCCGTTAAACCCTCTCCTAATTTGCCAAACATGCGGAGTGTTTATTTGTACCCGTCCCTTGGATTATTTGAGGGAACAATAATGAATGTGGGCAGAGGCACAGATTTTCCTTTCCAGGTTTATGGACATCCTGATTTGAATGAAGGAAGTTTTTCTTATGAGCCCAGGCCGATTGAAGGTGCAAGTAAAGCACCGAAGCATGAAGGTGAAGTTTGTCATGGAGTAGATCTGAGGAAAATCTCTGTGGACTCAGTGTTAGATAATCCGGGGATTAATTTACAATGGATAAAAAATGCCTACAACAATACCGACATTAAGGACAATTTCTTTTTGCCCTTTTTTAATAATTTGGCAGGTGATAGCAGGCTTCAAAAAATGCTGGAAAGAGAAACTCCAGTTTCAGAGATAAAAAAATCCTGGCAAAAAGAGTTGAATCAATTTGCCAGGAAACGAGAAAAATATTTGCTTTATAAAGATTTTACCGAATAGAGCTAAAACCTAAAGTTATTTTTTTGCTGAATTAACAGTTTCTTTTTCAACAACTCTGCCCGGATAATTTATTAATGCTTGTTCAAGAGTTTCCATCGCATTTTTCAAATCGTCAATGTTCAAAACGTATGCTATTCGGGCTTCTTTCTTCCCAAGTCCTTTTGTTGAATAGAACCCGGAGGCCGGCGCTATCATAACAGTTTGATTGTCATGGTCAAAGTCGCTCAGCATCCACTGTGCAAATTTTTCAGCATCATCCACAGGTAATTTTACAACTGTGTAAAAAGCTCCTTTAGGCTTAGGAGAGTAAACTCCCTCCATTTTGTTCAGTGCATCCACCATGAAATTTCTCCTTTCGATGTATTCGTTATACACCTCGTCAAAATATTCTTTGGGTGTATCTAATGCTGCTTCGCTTGCTATCTGCCCGAATGAAGGCGGGCAAAGCCTTGCCTGGGCAAATTTCATGGCGTTTTTTATAATTTCTTTGTTTTTAGAGATCATTGTTCCGATACGCACACCGCACATGCTGTAACGTTTAGAAACTGAATCCATTAAAACAACGTTGTTCTCTATGCCTTTGAGGTCCATAGCTGAGGTGTGTGTATTACCGTCATAACAGAATTCCCGGTATACTTCATCAGAAAACAAAAATAGGTCATGCCTTTCTACCAATGTTTTCAGCTTCTGCATTTCATCTTCTGAGTATAGATACCCGGTTGGGTTATTCGGGTTGCAAATAACAATTCCTTTGGTTTTTTCGGTGATTAACTCTTCAAATTTTTCGATGGAAGGAAGAGCAAAATCACTTTCAATAGATGAAGTAACGGGTTTAACCTGAACCCCTGCTGCAATAGCAAAACCATTATAATTTGCATAAAATGGCTCAGGGACAATTACTTCGTCTCCCTGGTTTAAACAGGTAAGGAAAGAAAATAGCACTGCCTCAGAACCTCCGGTAGTGATCAACATGTCGTTATGGTCAATATCAATACCCAGGTTTTGATAGTATAAGGCGAGTTTTCTTCTGTAGGACTCATTTCCTGCAGAGTGTGTGTATTCCACCACTGTCATATCGGTGTTTTTAACTGCTTCCATAGCCACATCTGGTGTCGGAATGTCGGGTTGCCCAATATTCAGGTGGTAAACTCTTTTCCCTTTCTTTTTTGCTTCTTCTGCATAAGGCACCAGTTTACGAATTGGTGATTCTGGCATGCCTTGCGCTTTATTTGAAATTGATGGCATTTGTATTTTGCTTTAAGATTAAAATTATTCCTTATTCATAACAACTTTTCCCTTAATAATCAAACGAGTTGGCGAATTTTTTGCATTTGAATAAACCCTGATTGATTTGGAAAAATTGCCTTTTATACGTGTGTTGTATTTGACTTTTATTGTTCCTGTTTCGCCTGGTTTGATAGGGTCTTTAGGCCATGTTTCAGGAACAGTGCAACCACAGGCTGCTTTTACTTTTGTAAGAAGCAAAGGTTCTTCGCCGGTATTCTCAAATGTAAATTCACACGAACCATCGCCTTTGTATTCGATTTTACCATAGTCATGAGTTGTTTCTTCAAAACTGATCGCAGGGCGGTCGGCTTCTTTCTCATCATTATCGTTTTGTGCCAAGGTATTAAATGAAGCCAATAAACCTATTAATACTAATACTCCTATTTTTCTCATCATAATTAAAATGTTTTAATTTCCAGCAAAATTAATATTACGTATAAAAAATTAATATGTTATATAATACGCTAATGATTTTGCTACTGTTAATGCCGTGAATATTGTCTTTTTCTGATAAATTAATGTTATTTTTTTTGATTCAAATTTTAAGATAAACAAAGATAATGCAATTTTTCTTATGTTGTCTTTCAGGTTTTGCTAAATATTATTCATTCAACCCACATTAATTCCTGAAGAATTTATATTTTTACGAAATTTTTATTATTCTTTAAATTCATCTAATATGGAGATAGCAAAGAAATATGATCCCAAGAATGTAGAGCAAAAATGGTACCAGTATTGGCTTGATAAAGGGTATTTCAAATCCGAACCCGATTCACGGGAACCTTATACAATTGTTATTCCTCCTCCAAATGTAACGGGTGTTCTGCATATGGGGCATATTCTGAATAATACCATTCAGGATATTTTAGTCCGCCGTGCCAGAATGCAGGGCAAGAATGCATGCTGGGTCCCCGGTACAGATCATGCCTCCATAGCTACCGAAGCAAAAGTGGTTGATAAGTTAAATAAGGAAGGAATTGATAAGTATTCCCTTACCCGTGATGAATTTTTTGAACATGCCTGGGAATGGAAAGAAAAGCATGGTGGAATTATTCTGGAACAACTAAAAAAGCTCGGTGCTTCCTGCGACTGGGACAGAACAAAGTTCACGATGGATGACGATATGTATGAGAGTGTGATAAAGGTTTTTGTTGATCTTTACAGGAAAGGATTGATTTATCGGGGTGCAAGAATGGTTAACTGGGACCCTCAGGCAAAAACTGCAGTTTCTGATGAAGAAGTGAATTATAAAGAAGTTCAGTCAAAATTATACTACATTAAGTATCCCATTGAAGGTGAGGACGAATATGTTGAAATCGCAACGACCCGGCCGGAAACAATTCTTGGTGATACTGCTGTTTGTGTACATCCCGAGGATGAGCGATATCAGCACTTACATGGAAAGAATGTGTTGGTTCCTGTGATAAATCGAAGAATTCCTATAATACAAGATGAATATGTTGACCGGGAATTTGGAACAGGTGCGTTAAAAATTACTCCGGCTCACGATGAGAATGACTCTGCAATTGGACTCCGGCACAACCTGGAAACAATTGATATTTTCAATGAAGACGGCACCCTGAATGAATCTGCTGAACTTCATATTGGCAAAGGCCGATTTGTAGCAAGAGAAGATTTTGTGAAAGACCTTGAGGAGGGTGGTTTTCTGATAAAAAAAGAGGATTATACGAACAGCATTGGTTTTTCCGAAAGAACGGATGCTGTAATAGAGCCAAAACTATCAACACAGTGGTTTTGCAAGATGAAAGAGATGGCAGAACCGGCATTGGAAAATGTCATGAATGATAATATTCAGTTTCATCCGGCCAAATTTAAAAATACTTATAAACATTGGATGGAGAACATTACCGACTGGTGTATTTCAAGGCAGTTATGGTGGGGCCAACGTATCCCGGCTTATTATCTGCCTGATGGCGATTTTGTTGTTGCTGAAACTCCTGAGGAAGCACTGAAGTTAGCCCGCGAGAAGACAGGAAATGATCAACTCTCAAAGGATGACTTAAAACAGGATGAGGACGTACTGGATACCTGGTTTTCCTCATGGTTGTGGCCCATTTCTGTATTTGATGGTATTCGAAATCCGGATAATAAAGACATAAACTACTATTACCCAACAGATGATTTGGTAACTGCCCCTGAAATTCTTTTCTTCTGGGTAGCCCGCATGATCATGGCTGGGTATGAATATAAAGAGGAAAGGCCTTTTAAGAATGTTTACCTCACAGGGGTGGTTCGTGACAGTAAACGGCAAAAGATGTCCAAGTCAAAGGGAAACTCACCGGATCCGCTGAATTTAATAGAAAAATTCGGTGCCGATGGAGTGCGGGTTGGCATGCTTTTCTGTTCTCCTGCGGGGAATGATCTGTTATTTGACCAAAGCCTTACAGAACAAGGCCGGAATTTTGGAAATAAGATATGGAATGCGTTCCGATTGATTAAAAGCTGGGACGTTGATGAAAACACAGAACAACCTGAGCACGCTGAGAAAACGATAGAATGGTTTAAGGAGCGTTTGAAGAAAGCCATTGAAGAATTGGATGGCCAGTTCGACAGGTTCCGTTTGTCTGAGGCCCTTATGAATCTCTACCGGCTTTTTTGGGATGATTTTTCTTCGTGGTACCTGGAAATAGTCAAGCCAGCTTATCAACAGCCAATTGACCGGGCTACTTATGAGGATACAGTAATTTATTTTGAAAAATTAATGCAGTTGCTTCATCCTTTCATGCCTTTTATTACAGAAGAAATATGGCATTTGATAAGAGAAAGGGAGGGCTCTGACTGTATTATGATTTCAGAAATGCCAAAAGTTGAAAATCACGATATACAACTGGTGCAGTCTTTTGAGAAGGTGAAAGAGATTATAACTTCTGTGCGTAATATTCGAAAGGACAAAGATTTAGGCAACAAGGATGAACTTGAACTAAAGGTCAACGGGGAATACGAAGAAATGTTCAGTCCTATTATTAAGAAGATGGCTAATATTTCTGAAGTTGAAAAGATAGAAGAGAAGCTCGAAAATGCTGTTTCTTTCATGGTAGGGACAACTGAATTCTACATTCCAATGGAGGATGTTCTGGATGTAGATGAAGAGATTAAAAAGTTAGAGGAAGAATTAGACTATACAAAAGGATTTTTGAATTCAGTGATGAAAAAGCTCGAAAATGAGAGGTTCGTTCAGAATGCACCCGAAAAAGTTGTGAATATGGAGAAGAAGAAAAAAGAAGATGCTGAATCAAAAATAAAAACCCTGGAAGAACGAATTAATAGCCTAAAAGACAATTAGTTTATAATCAGCAGATTGTAAAACATATTGAAATTCTTTGGAGTATAACTTAATTGTATTTATTTCGAAATTTTAAGAACGTAAAAATTATAAATATGAAAGACGCTGAGATTTTATTGAATCCGAATGAGTTGGTGAGATATTTAAAAAAGCCGGCCAATGAATTTACCAAAAAGGATCTGATCAATTTTGTT
>JBNJFT010000034.1:0-17127 GCA_051747065.1 Bacteroidota bacterium
TTCCTTTATGGAGATGCCCTTTTTGAAACAATGCATGCAAATGGCACATTTATCCAGTTTTTCGATGATCATATAGAAAGATTAATGGATGGAATGAAAAAACTTAAGATGATTATTCCTGAAGAATTCATAACGAAATCAATTGAAAAACAAATAGTTAAGCTGCTACGCAAAAACCGGCATCTGAAAGGGGCGCGAATAAGGCTGACTGTGTTTAGAAATGAAGGAGGAAAATATACACCCAAAACGAATGAAGTATCCTATTTGATAGATAGCGAAAAACTTCCTTCATATCAATATGAGTTAAACAAAAAAGGATTGCAAATCGATCTTTTTAATGAGCTGAGAAAACCATTAAACTATTTGTCTAACCTAAAAACCATAAATGACCTGCTTTATGTTATGGCGGGAAATTTCAAAAAAGAAAGAGATCTGGATGAATGTATTCTTATTAATCAGAATAATGAGGTTTGTGAGGCTATCTCTTCCAATTTGTTTATCGTCAAAGATGATATAATTAAGACACCGCCTTTACAATCCGGATGCCTGGATGGCATTATGCGGAAAAAGATAATTTCTTTTGCAAAGGATCTGGAGTTTAAGGTATCGGTTAACTACGCTATAACTCCACAGGAACTTCTCGATTGCGATGAGATATTCCTTACGAATGCAATTAAAGGAATTCAGTGGGTGGGGGGATTCAGACAAAAGAGGTTTTACAAAACAACAGCCGGCAAGCTGAATGAAAAGTTAAATCGCGAAACAGCTCTGGAGTAATGCAGAATACGAGGGAGCGAACTATGCGACGGAGCGAAAAGGCAAATTTGCGAAGATGCAAATGAGCGATGGGCTGAGACACTTAGCCCTCCGAGGTACTTTCATGAGTAAGTAATGTTTTGGAATACAAGAAGTTAAAAACAAAATTAAGCGAAGCGAAACCCCGAAAAATGCAGAAATAATTAAAAAGCAGGGTCAAATTTTAAATAGAATTTTATAAAACGCTCATTCTTTTAATTAATACATTAAGATACCAGATACAATATTTTTATATTTCGTTGATAATTAGCTTTATCGTATTCTGTATTCTGAATTCTGCCTGCCTGCCGGCTGGCAGGAATTCTGACTTCTTATAGGAATATAGCCGGTACTTCTGAAACCGCCTAGAAAATTGCCAGTACTTCTGAAAGTCTCTGCCCTAAAAGCTAAAGGCTAATTGCTTCATCAGTTTAACGAAGGATTTTCCGGGCAGTTGGTCCATATCTTATATTTTTCACCTAGTTCATTCAGTGTCTTTGTCCATAATGACTGATCCGGCTGCATAATTTTTTCTGTGTTTATTTCGGAAATTAACCATGCATTATTTTCAATTTCTTCATCCAGTTGGTTTGGGCTCCAGCCGGAATATCCCAGGAAAAACCGTATTTGTGAAGGTTGAATCAGTCCCTCGGTGATTAATTTTTTAATGCGGTCAAAATCTCCACCCCAATAAATGTTGTCCTTAACATGAACAGAGTTAGGAATAAGATCCGGTAAAGTATGCAAAAAATGAATGGTATCTTTGGCTACAGGGCCTCCAACATAAATAGATGCTTTAAAATCAGGAAAGTCGTCAATAATTTCATTTATTGGTAAATCTATAGGTTTATTTAATACAAAACCCACAGCACCGTCTCCTGAGTATTCTGTAAGTAATACTACTGAACGTTTAAAGTAAGAATCATTTAAGAGTGGTTCTGAAATCAAGACTCGCCCCTGCCCGGGTGTCATATTTTCATTTTCAACCTTAAAAAAATCAAAATCTAATTGCATATCAAACAGGACTTTATCACATAATACAAATTACAATATTATTTTTTCAATTTCAAAAAATATTCTCTTAAATATTGTTAAATAAATTAAATACCCTCAATTTTTATTTTTCTTAATTAGTTATTCATTATTCTCATCAAAATATCTGCTCCAAATTAATCAACGCTGCAAAGTGTGTTCAAGTATTAATCTATACGTGATTATACATTAAAAGTTATTTCTATTGGGAAATAAAATATTTTATTATTTTTATGTTTCAAGAAAAACGATAAATTGATGAAACGCCAGATGCAAACCCGAAAATATAGATTTTCATATTCAGTTTTCATTCTTCTTTTCATTTTTCTTTTTCCTGTTCATTCAATCTGCTACGCGGCACCCCAGCAAGAGGATGAAATTGATATAAACTCGGACGATGTTGAAGTTCAGCATACAAATATTTTTGTTAAAAACATAAGTCATGAATTTGAGCTGAATTTTAAAAATCCTGAATTTCGAAAGAAGTTTGAAGGGAAACAGATTGAGTTTTTTGTTGACGGAGAAAAAGTTGAATCTAAAATAGTAAAAGGAAAAGTTAAATTTTCAAAAAAGTTTAAAGAGAAATCCGATTTACAAATTTCCTATAGAGATTTTTCCTACAGCCACAAGGTTAATCCCATTCCTTTGTGGTTTTCGGTTATTCCTCCGCTTATTGCGATTCTTTTTGCTCTTGTTTTCAAGGAAGTATATTCAGCCTTATTTATAGGCTTGCTTATTGGCACCACAACGATTTATGCACACCAGGGAAACCATATTTTCTCTGCTTTTTTCAAAGGCATATTTGCCATTCCGGACACCTACGTTTTGGATTCCCTTAAAAACCCGGACCATCTTTCCATCATTGTATTTTCTATGTTGATTGGAGGCATGGTTAGCATTATTACAAAAAACGGCGGAATGAAAGGAGTCGTGAATATACTTTCTAAATTTGCCAGAAGCGCTCGCTCAGGGCAATTTGTTACATGGCTTCTTGGGATTGCCATATTTTTTGATGATTATGCGAACACACTGGTTGTAGGAAATACCATGCGCCCGGTGACAGACCGGCTGAAAATTTCCCGGGAGAAGTTGGCTTATATCGTTGATTCAACAGCAGCTCCAATCGCTTCGATAGCTTTTGTGACCACATGGATCGGAGCTGAATTAAGTTACATTCAGGGAGGAATCAACACATTAGGTTTGGAACAAAGCCCTTATAATGTTTTTATCAACTCGCTCGCCTATTCGTTTTATCCCATTTTTGCATTGGCATTTATTTTAATTCTTACCTACAAAGGAGTAGATTTCGGGCCTATGTTCAAGGCTGAAAAACGGGCAAGAAAAGGAGATGTGCAATCAGAGGCGGAAACAAAAGAGAGTAAAAACAAATCACAGGATTTTGAAGTTCCTGAATACGTAAAACCCAAAGGCTATAATGCAGTTATTCCGGTTGCAATAGTAATTTTCGGGACATTTGCGGGGCTTCTCTTTACGGGTTGGGATTCAACAGTTTGGCAAAACGAAACTATAGCCTTTTCAAAAAAGCTTTCTATAATTATAGGAGATTCAAACTCATTTAAAGCACTTCTTTGGTCTTCGCTTATGGGCGTGATAGTGGCTCTTATTCTTACAGTCACTCAAAGAATCATGAAACTCCAAAAGACAGTAGAAAGTTTGATCGATGGTTTCAAAACGATGTTAACAGCCATTGTTATTCTGGTTTTGGCGTGGTCAGTTGCTTTACTTACAGAGCATCTGCATACTGCAGAATTTATCTCGCAAAGCCTTGTCAGTATAAATCTTGCACCCTATTTTGTTCCGGCGCTCACCTTTATTCTGGCTGCGTTGGTAGCATTTTCCACCGGTTCCTCGTGGGGTACAATGGCAATACTTTATCCGCTTATTCTCCCTGCTTCATGGCTTATTTCAGAACAAGCAGGATTGGAACATGCCATGTCCCTTTCTATTTTTTACAATGTAGTTTCTTGCGTGCTTGCAGGTTCTGTTTTGGGCGATCATTGCTCCCCAATTTCAGATACTACAATCCTCAGCTCACTTGCCAGTTCATGTAACCACATTGAACACGTACGTACCCAAATGCCCTATGCATTAACAGTAGGTGGAATTGCTATTGCAGTAGGAACAATACCTGCTGCTTATGGTATCCCCGGATTTATAACCTTCCCTGCAGGTATTTTGCTCTTAATCTTAATAGCTCATTTCTTTGGGAAAAAGTCTATGGGGAAGAATGCGCTTACGGAAAATTAAAGTTGATTAAGTTGACTTAGTTTATTAGGGATTTTCAGAAGTTGAGCTAAATTATTCTCGCCTCACACACCTTACATTTCCACCATTATATTTTCTTACCGTGTCTTTCTCCCCATCATAAAAGCCCTGAATCCATGCACGATAACTGCTTGTCTCTGTGCTACTCCAGTAATTGTCCGATTCTAAACCGATCATTTTATCAGAGTTGGAGTAAATCGCATTTAGTTCCTCTGACGCCGGCAGGTACCAGTCTTCATATCCATAAGCTTTTAGTGTATCACAGATATATGCTGCGTATTCTCCTTCTCCATAAGTTTCTAAAATTTTCCTTGTGTTTTCTTCACCGTTGATGTCCGAAGTTGCACCAGTTGATGAAGGAGAATCTCCCCAGGCGATATATTCGGCGTTATTAAGCGGGTGGACATATATATCTGATCCGTTGTAATCAATCACAACAGGTTTTTCAGCTATATAGGTTTCTTTTGGGTCAACTTCCTCTTTAGTTCCTTCACAGCCTAAAAACAGTAAAAGCAATAAGAAACTTAGTGATTGCCAAATTGTTTTATTGTTAAATTGTTGCATTGTTCTATTGTAGTTGATTTTTAAGTAAAAAGCATTCTATTCACCTTTTGTCTGCAAATTGTGGATGAGGGTTTCATATCGTATCAATTTTTTATATCACGAAACATAAAACCCAGTGAAAAATTATACGTGGGGCCTATTTCGGTATTCAGCCAGTAATCGGCTCCTATAACCATGCTATCAAAAACGGGAATATCTATCCCAAAAACAAAAGAGTTGTATGTATCCACATAATAACTTGGCGTGGTAAAGTGATCGCCTTTATTCAACTCTGTTGAAAAAGAATTTGTTGGATAATAGTCATGCTTTGCTTGATAGACTTTTTGATAATACGGAGTAAATCGCACTCCATAACCTGTATGAACAAAAAACGGGAAAGGCCATGTAAGTTGATAGCCCAGTTTTGCAGTTAGATAGATGTTATCATTTTGATCTTCATCACCTTCCCTGTCAGGATGAGATTTGCGCCCGGCTATGTCGTAATTTTCGATGTCATTAACTTCTATATCTTCCACATCAATTTCCTCATCAAATTCAAAATTTTTCGGCTTTCCAATTGCCCCGGAAAGGAAGAATCGATTGCCGAAAAAGCCCATCTCAAATCCCCAATCCGGTCCCCACTCAACTTCCATGTTGTAACCTGAATAAATTTTCTTTTGAGTCAGCTCATAGGAATGGTCATTTTTTTCAGATTTTACATTGATTCTGTCACTTTTATCCCGGTAGCCATTCTTTTTTAATTCTATTTTAGCGTTTCCTTTGGACATTGAAACTGTTACCGGTGTTTTGCCTTCAAATTCATCATTGACAAACAATCTGGCCGTTTTTGGGTGTGAAGTAATCTCTACTTCAATTTTATCTGAAAGTGTAAAATCAGCTTGTGTTGTTTCGTTTTCTTCTACAGTGAGTGTTTTCTCTTTACGAAAATATCCGTCTTTTTTAACAACTACCTCATATTCACCAACCAACAAATCATGAATTACTCTTGGGGTTTTGCCGTAGTCTTCCCCGTTTAAAAGAATGCGGGCATCATAAGGTTCAGATGTTACATCCAGTTTTCCGTATTTCGGTTCAGGCTTTAAATTTATGGTTGCTTTATCTCCGGTAGCGATTCGCCGCTCAGTTGTTGCTTTATCATATTTTTCTTTACGTGCTGTAAATGAATGGATTCCTTCTTTTAAACGACCATTGTATGTGCCGTAACCAACTTTTTGGTCATCAATAAAAATGTTCGCCGGCGGATCAGTTTTTACTTCCACTTTACCATAAATTGGCTCCGGTTCAATCTCGGTTTCAGTAGTTTTATTGTCTTTTACTGACACATTCTTGCTTTTAGGCTGATGCCACTTATCTTTCAAGGTTACCTTATGTTCCCCGGTTTTAATCTTTGTTAATTCTGCAGGTGTTTCTTTGCCTGTATTTTCTCCGTCCAAAAATATGCGCATCCCTTCTTCGGGCTGACTTGAAACTCTTAGGCTGCCAAAATTTGGTTCCAGGTCAATATTCATTTTTTCCCGTCCATCTTCTGCAGAAACGTTAAAACTACCGGCTTTTGTATGGTATAAATTCTTCTCCAGGCGGAATGTATGTTTGCCGCTTTCCAGTTTTCTCCGGAAAGGCGTTTGCCCCTGGTATTGATCATCGATATAAACGTCTGCACTGTCCGGGTTGCTATTGATAATCACATAGGCAGAACGTATCCTTGCCGGTTTGACAACAGTTTCAACTTTAGCCGTAGTCAACACCATTTCATATACTGTAGCTTCTTTTATAGCCTCGGGGAAAATATAATCTCTTAAAACCCCCAGATCATCATGTTTTATGGTTATCTTCTTTGAACCATGAGGTATATACACCCAATATTCCCCGGTTTTCTTTTCGACTTTCGTGATGCCAAGCATACCACCTTCCCAAACAAAACCATCCTGATCGGTAACCACTTTTATAAGTGCACATTTCTCCCCGTTCTGATCTTTGACCGGATGATTCACCCGCGCGTCCATGTCGCCGGGCAATGTTCTGAAAGATTTGACAGAAATGTTCTGAGATATCCCTTTTGAGGAAAGCAAAACCAGAAATAACAGTAAAAAGCAAAGTCTATAATTTTGATTATTGATTGTGTGCATAAATCTGGCTATTCAATGGAAAAACAAAATTACGAAATCTTTAGGTTAGAAAATAAATACAAGAAAAGTTTCTATCATGTTACATTAGCTTGCCTACTTATTTTTATATTCCATTAAAAATTAATAAATTGTCTTGTTAATAAAAAACATTTAAAATCTTTGGTTATGGCAAAAAATCCTGTGAACAGAAGATTATTTCTGAAAACATCCTTGCTCGGTTCTGCCGGGGCAGTCTTAGGTGCTAAGGTTTTCGCCGGGGAGACAATTTCCCGGTCTTTTAAAAGCAAAGGGAAGCCTGCAATAATTACCCGCAAACTCGGAAATACTGGAATTGAACTTCCCATTGTAAGTTATGGAGTGATGCGTGCTGACAATCCTGATCTGGTCAGAGGTGCAATGGACGCAGGAATAAAGCATTTTGATACAGCTCATAAATATCAGAATGGCAACAATGAAAAAATGCTCGGAGAAGTATTGAAAGACTATCCGCGTGATTCCTTCACTATTGCTACGAAAATTCCGGAACCGGAAAAAGAGATAGATGATCAAACAGGCGAACTTGTGCCTGGTTTCAGCAAAAAGGATTTTCTAAAAAAGCTGGACATCAGTTTGGAGCGTCTAAAAATGGATTATGTGGACATCCTCTATTTTCATTCGCTTTCAAAAAGGGAAACTGTACTGCATGAGCCAATTCTGGATGCACTGAAAACAGCCAAAAAACAAGGAAAAGCGAAGCACATTGGCCTCTCAACCCACAGTAACGAGCCGGAAGTTATTAAAGCTGCTGTTGACAGCGGTGTTTATGAAGTTATTCTTACTTCTTACAATTTTCTGCAGGATCATAAAGATGAAATGAAAAAGCGAATAGCTGAAGCTGCCAATGCGGGTATAGGAATCGTAGCAATGAAAACCATGGCAGGTGGAAGAATGGAAAAGAAAACCGACAAGGAAGTGAATTACAAGGCAGCCTTGAAGTGGGCTTTACGGGATGAAAATGTTCACACAAGTATTCCGGGCATCCTGACATACGAACACTTAGAGGAAAACATGTCTGTTATGGAAAGCCTTGATCTGACGAGAGAGGAAGAAAAATTTCTATATGCCGCAGGTAATGAGAAGGGATTATACTGCAATGGCTGCAAATCATGTATAAGTTCGTGCAGAAAAAGCTTGCCAATTCCTGATATGATGAGAGCTTACATGTACGCTTATGGCTATGATGAAATGAAAAAGGCGAAAGAAACACTTCGGGAACAGAACATTGAAGATGATCCGTGCAAGGATTGTTCATTCTGTACAGCGCGTTGTATAAAAGGTTTTAACATCAATGGTAAGATTCAGGATATTGCGCGGTTAAGCCATACTCCGGATGATTTCCTTGTTTAGTTAATTATTTTAAAACAATTTAAATTTTATACTGATGGTTCTAAAAAACAATATTCAAAAATTCTATATTTCAATTACCCTTTTATTTTTTCTGCCTTTAGTGGGATTTTCTTCTCCTTCAACAGACTTGTTCCCGGAAGTTGAAGGATGGAGCGTAGATATAAACGATAAAGCGTATAATCCAGATAATTTATGGGATTTGATTAATGGTGCTGCGGATGCATACCTGAGCTACGACTTTCAGAAATTACATACAGCTGAATATTCAAACGAAGAAGGGCATACGGTTAAAGTTTATGCTTTCAGGCACAGCAATTCCAGAAACGCTTTTGGAATTTATTCACAGGAACGAAATCCCGATTACGAGTTTCTTGATATTGGGGCAGAAGGCTTTAAATCTTCGGGAGCGCTCTATTTCATAAAAGGGTCATATTATATTCAACTTTCAACCAATGACAAACCTTTAAATGATAAACTGGAAGATTTAGCCCGTAAAATAGATAAATCTATCGATGCAAAAACGACACTTCCTAAAGCCCTTAAAGTTTTTCCGGATAAGGGGAAAGTTAAGTTCTCCGAAAGATATATTGCGAACGATTTTCTTGGGTATAATTATTTGCACTCTGCATTTATCGCAGATTATAATCATAACGGCGAAGATTTCCAGATTTTTATTATTGCGCCGGAAAATAAAGATGAAGCCAAAACCATGCTTAACGAATTCCTTGATAAAGAGGAATACCCTGAAGATAAGCGAACTGGGAACACTTTTAAAGTCGATGCCAAATACCTTGGTTCAATATTGCTTTATCAGTCAGGGAAATATTTGTGTGGAATAAAGGAGGCGGACGAAGAGATAGAGAAAAAATATCTGGAAATTCTGGAAAAGAAAATAAAATAAATTCAATCGTAATGGAAAGTGTGCTTTGTAAACTATTCTACTAAGATTTTCCCCACAAACAGCAGGTCAAAATCTTCATTGACAAGTTTCCAATAGTATAGCCCATCGGAGAATTCAGGAATAGGCACTTGGTTGTCATCAACAACAAGTGTTTTTATTTCTTCTCCTTCATTATTAAAAAATTCTACGTAAAGTTTCTTTTTTTTCGGGTTTTCCCATCTAAGAGAATCTTTGTTTTCATAAGTGATAGTATGGGAAGTATTAACAGTAATATCCCTGCTGCGATATGCGCCTTTCATGTTTTCATACAACTGTTCCAGGCTATCATCTGGCTTATACTCAGCAAGCATTTCTTTTTTATTAACTTCTTGTAAGGATTTTTCCGATACATCTTGTTCTGCCTCTACAGATTTTTTTTCTTCAGGCGTTTCTTCCTCAGGCATTGAAGCTATCTGGGGCTTATAATCTTCTTTGAAATAGGCCGTATCCTCCTCATCATCAATAATAATAACAGGAATAGATTTAAATTCCTGAGCAAGACCTGGTTCATTCATGTTATTCTGGCCTGTGTCGATTGAAGGAACTATAAAAAAAAGTATTACAGCAGCAGCTGCAACAGAAATGGCACCTATGTACCAGTGTTTTATTCTGAACCTTTTATCTTTTTTTTTATCCTGAGCTAATTCATGTTCTATATCTTGCGATACATCTGATACCATCATTACTTCAGACACGCAATACTCACAATTGCTCAAATGCTCGCGCAATGAAGAAGGCAGGTTGTCATAATTACCTTCATTTATTGCATCTGCACATTGTGCAATTTCTTCGTATGTCAGATGTTTATCTTTTGACATGATGATCTTCTGTTTTGCTACTTTTTGATTGGAAAAATTCCAGTCAAAAAATTAACTCATTTTTGTTTCTTTTATTTCAAATAGTAATCCTAAACTTTCTGCATTGTGATTGGATGCATTGTTATTATTTAATCGTTTCACCAAAGTATCCGTTTGTTTGTTTAGCCATATTCTTACTGCATCACCTTTTACGTTTTTACCTTCCACTTTGTTCACAAGTTTTGCAAGTTTCTCAAACTTACCTGCTTTTGAATCCACCTTCTGATTTAATAAAACGTCCTTTACATAATTTTTATTTTCTTCGCTATAACTAATGAAATCATTGTCATTTAGAGATATGTTATAATAGTATTTTAAGAAAAGATTTACTTTTGCACTCGTTCCGTTAAAAAAAAGCATTGCTTTAGATAATCTTTTAACTTCGTTGTTTATTGCAGCACCTTTTTCTGATTCAAAAATTGATCCCACGCTATTTTGATTTTCATTTTCGTGCTGTTGATCATCAGGAAGAGAATACCAGTGCTTTTGTTCTTTTCTGATAATTTCGCAGCACATCCGGTTAATAACTGCTGTATAATAGGTGGCAGGTTTTGATTTTCCCTCAAAAGCACCGTTGATTTTTTCTTTTTTATCCAGAAACTTTTCAATAATAGCCATCTCAACATCTTCTTTTTCACGCAATGGAATAACTGAGCGGGCAATATATCTGGATACAACTTTACTGGAAATTTTTGTAATTGTTTCCATTAAAGTTGTATCATCTGCTATTAATTGGTTGCGATTTTGGCTCATTTTTGAAATTGTTTCGTTGCAAAATTAATTTTTTTTTTAAATCTTTTCCAAGATTTTAATGTGAATAAACAACTCTACATTAATGCTTATAAGGTGTTCCTAAAAGTATAGTTCCCATTTGATTGATTATATTAAAAATAACCTTCATAAAAAATTATAGGATTTAATAAAGAAACTATATAACCTTCCAATTACTTTTGGCGTATTGTTTTTTACGAGTTATTGTAAGAAAAGTTATAATCAAATGATAGTTAATTGAAAATATAGGCATATAATCATTATTTTAAAATTAAATCTACATGAGTCGAATTGCTGCAATTTTATTAAAAACATGCTTTCTAATCTTTGGCGTATTCTTTTTAACTAGTTCATACGCTCAGTATACCCCCTTTTGGGCTAATGAAAGAAATCTGGAGGGCTATCAGAACTTTGATGATTACATGGAGGTAGTTGATAATTTTAATAAAGAAGAAAAAGTTGGCGCTGCCCTGGAAGCATTAGACAGCCTTGCTTTAATAGCGTTAAATGGTGAGAATTACCCGGAGTTTTTATTCCTGAAGAATGAAGTTGCCAACTTTTATATGGCTGAAAGTCGATATGGTGATGGATACACAGATTTATACAATGCAATGGAGGTGTTTTCAAATAATCATGATACGCTGAAAATAGAATATGTAGCATCACAGCGCTTATTACGAAAGATGCTCAAACGTTCGCCACACGAGTCAAGAGGTGAAGAAGAATTATTCACATCTCAGCTTTATATTCTTGACGAGTTAGGTGTTGAAGGTGAACCCTTAAGAAATACATTAGTTGATTATGGATTATATTTAACTCGACAGAATAAAATAAACGAAGCCATTAATATTTTATATGATGCCCGGACGCAAGCGTTAAAGGATAACGATTTGTCCAGCCTTGCTGTAGCAGATTATACTATAATAACGAATTTGCCGCCTGTTCACGATAATCAGAAAACGACCATGGAGGTATTGAAGAATGATATTGCTCTTTTTGAACAAGCAAACCCATCACTCCCTATTTTAACTTATAACTCTTTTTTTAACTATTTATTAGGTGAAAGGTACTATGAATATTTCGATGATATTGACAAAGGCATTTACTATACCGAAAAATCATTAGCTTGCCTTGATACTCTTTTGCACCCTGCCTGGAATCTTAAGGCTTCCTGCCATTCTAATCTCGCCCTGATGCATGCAGATTTAAAAGACACTACCCGGTTGTTGGAAAATTACAGGAAAACGAAACGCATTGCAGACTCAAGGCCGATGTCTGATTATAACAAAAGCCTTGCTTATGTTAATATTGCAGATGCGGGGGTAAGTGTTTCTGCTGATTCTGCCCTGGTATTACTCGATTCTATTAAAAAACAACCGGGCGCTCAATCTTTTGAGCAGAAAATAGCTGAGATTGAAGCAAAAACTTTAATTAAGCAGGGACAGGAAAAAGAAGCGATCAAATTAATTACAGGAGAGTTTGAGGATTTTGAAAAAATGGGAGGGCATAATATACCTTTAATTTCTGATTCTATCGGTTATTTGAAACAAATTCAGTTTTTTGAGCTGTTAGAAGAGGCTTATAAAACATCAAATAATTTAATAGAGAAAAAAAAGCAGCATCATATTGTTACTGATTTAATATCAAAACAAAATCAATTATACCTTAAAGCAATAGAGAGAGAAGTATATGGATATGAATTATCAAGCCTTGTAAATAAATACCATGACTTTTTAATGCCTTCTCTTGTTTATTTGTTAACTCATGATAATGGAAAGAATTCGGGCGAAATATTTCAACTTGTGTTTTCATCCAAAGCATTACATCTTTATAATAACCTTATTAAAAACCAAATGCAAAGCCTGATGGATGATAATTCTAAGTTGTTTTCGCAACTTATTAATAATTCCGATGATATTCAAACGATTAGCAATCAATTAACTGATGATGGGACATCAAAGGCAAAGGAAAAGGAACTGAAGAAAAAGTTGAATACCCTGTTGGTGGATAATATGATTCTAAGGTATCAGATGAATGAAAAAGAGCCCCTTGAAGCCAAAGGTATACAAGTCCCCACATTAGCAGAAATACAGGAAAAACTAAACCCCGGGGAAGGCATTGTAGAATATTCCATAAATGACACAACGCTTATCTGGACGTTAATTACAGAAGATTATGCCAAAACCGGGTTAAAGCATGTTGAAGATTTATCTGAAAAGATTTCCAAAGAAATTCATGCAATTAAAACCGGCAGGCAATCAACTGGTATTGGCGAGATTCTATTAGGCGGTATTGAAAATGAAATTTTGAACTTAAAACATTTGACGGTTATTCCAGATGAAAGCTTGAGCTATATTCCTTTTGAATGGCTTGTGCTTCCTGAAAGCAAAAAAATGCTTATTCAGCACTTACCGGTCTCTTATAATTACTCAGCTTCTTTATGGCATTTATTAAAGGATGAAAAATCAGCTTCTGAAATCAATAATGTCTTAGCAGTGGCGCCATTATTTTATAATCAGGAGCAAGATGGAGAATCTGAATCTAAAGCCCATTATACATCAGGTTATCGCGGGCCTAAGAGTTTTTCTCCGCTTTATTTCACAAAGAAAGAGGTAAATACAATAGATAGTATATTCAGCGAAGGTGGTTCCGATGCGTTGAGTCTATTTGGCCCTGATGCTAATATTAAAAACACAATAAATTACCTGGAGGATTATGATATTATCCACATGGCTACACATGGTGTAATTAATACTGTCCATCCCGAGCGCTCCGGACTATTTTTCCATCCCGGTAAAGAAAGCGGGGAGATGATTTTGAACGACGAGCATATTTTAAACATGGGAGAGCTTATGTCTATGGACCTGAAGGCTCAGCTTGTAGTGCTTAGTGCGTGTAATACAGGCAGGGGGCAATTTGCTGAAGGAGAGGGTGTTTTGGCTTTGCCAAGAGGGTTTATCTTTGCCGGTGTGCCTAATGTCATTGCTTCTCTTTGGAGTGTGCACGATGAAAGAACTCAGGAGCTTATGGCAGCATTTTACAGTTATCTTTTGGAAGGGAATTCATACTCAGAAGCTCTCCGCTTAGCCAAGCTTGATTCTATTAAAAAGGGATTTTTGCCCATGGATTGGGCTGGTTTTATTCTTATTGGAAGTTAAAAACTCTAAAAATAAATATCAGGCAATCACTGGGTATTTAGCGGTTGTAGCAGTTGGCAAATTCTTATTTTGGCACATTCAGAAGTACCGGCTAAATGAAGAATGCCTACCTGCAGGCAGAATAAGATGTAGCTAACTATCAACGGAATATAAAAAAATAGTATCTGATACTTTAAAGTGTTAATTAAAAAAATTCAGAATCCTGCCTGCCTGTCAGGCAGGCGGAATTCCAAACAACACAGATTTCTAAAAATTAATAATCTAAGAAACAAAACTGTAATTCCATTTTCAATGTATTATTATGATAAAGAAAATGCAACGAGTTATTTATTAATCATCGCAAAATACTTCATAATTAACACCTACCGGCACGGACAAAGCCGATTTAATGCTTAAAACAATGCGTTGTGGATCACATTCATCATTGCTCCATTCTTCAGGCCCAATTTCATCACTATACGATTCGTCAAACTGCCATGCTTGAGTATCTTCATTATATAGATACTGATCATATTCCACAGTCATTTCATACTCTTTATCACTTTCCACAGTAAAATATTCCTCTGAAAAATCGCCATAATCTATCTCTCCTTCAATTGTAGTTTCACCAATTGTGAATTTAGTGATTTTGTATTTCGTAGCAACTATACCCAAAGACTCGCTATAGGAATCATTCCGAAGTCGTACCTCATATTCGTCAGGATCTTCTTCGCAAGCAAAAAAGGCTGTACTTACTAATGCTATCAAAAGAATTGCACTTAATTTGTTTTTTAATGTTTTCATAATGTTTTAGTTTTTAATTGATTTTTAATTGATTTATTGTGTTCTTAAGCATTGCCGAAAAATTCTGGCCTTTTAAAACCCGTGGAAACTTCAGTTGAGCCCCGTTTTGGTTGCTAAACTGAAGTTACCGGCGGGCATTAAATGAAATATAGTTTTATGTTAATATTCAATAGTTCTTGAAACTTCTGTTTCGCCAATGGTCATTTTAGTCCAGTTGCCTTTTTCGTCTTTCTGCATATCGATATTTTTCTGTTTGGTTTCGCCATGCGCAGTTGTGATTATCTCTTCATCTGAGAAACTATAAGTACCGGAATAATCTTCTTCAAATTGGATATCTGTTGCAAGCACGAAATTGGGATCCAGCATTTTATCAAAAGTTGCCCCAAAGAAAGCTCCCAAACCAGACTCTCTGTCACGGTCTATTCTTTCTGAACTAAAGTCAACAGATTTAACAGAAAGATCATCTTCCAGAGTAAACTGATAGGCCATATCTCTGTAACCCAGGGCATCTTCTTTATTAGTTCCGACAAACTGTTGATAAACGAATTTTTCTTTCAGCATCTTATTTTCTAAAATAATATTTCCATCAAAGTCATACATGATCTTAATCCCATTGCCTGCGCGCCATTTTCCCTGGGAGTCTGTGTCTACGTCTCTGGTATGAATGCGTGTGGCAAGCTTAAAATAAGGGTCATAAGAATAGTTAGGCAACATTATACTGCCATTTTTCTGTTTCGTTTTTACAGAGCCGTCGGCAGTTTCTATATTAATTTTATAAGATTTGGTCAGAGGGAATAAAAATGACTTCTTAATAGTATAATCTGCTAATTTATTTCCATCTTGACCAATGGTTCCGGTGATTTGCTTAGGCTGATCAGAGCCCAGTCCGATATTTACAAACTCAACAGGCACATCCAGCTCTGTAATAAGCTGTGATAGAAAAACGTTAATACCCCATTCCCTTGCTGTTTTTGATGCTTTTTGCCTTGCTTTTTTGTCAGCCAAAAAGTTAATAAACTTTGGGTTCATAGCTTTAATTCCGTCGTAATAACTGTCTGTCACTCGTTTGAATATATGCAGATTAGCTATTGATTCTGTGTCGTCAATGCCTGCTTTGCTTCGGCCTATTACTTCGCCCTTCTTGTTAGTGGTTTCTTTCCAATCAATAAAATTTCTTTTCATGGCTTCATCTAAATTGGAATGTGTTTTTGATTCATTCCCCATTAAGAAATTCGCAACCGCAAGATTAGAATAAACTGTCCATACGTTTTCATCGTTTACAGCAGCCTTACGTGTTTTTGTTTCGCCGGGCTGGTGTTTTTTTAACATTTTTTCCCAATATGCTAAATTCTTTTTTACTTTATTTTTGTATTCTTCACTTCGCTGAAATGATTGAACCAGGCTGCCAAGTTCTTCCTGCTTATCCTTTGCTTCTTTTTTTTCTTTCCTGTCGAGGCCTTTTACTCTATAAACAGGAACGTCAATAGTTGAAAACCCTAATCCATACATGTTCATAACTTCTTCTCTGGCCCATCTTTCAGCTAAATCAACTCTTGACTTATCTATTTCTTCGGCACCTGCCATCATATCGCCTTCACCTTCGCCAACAACCCAATATGGGCCATTAGAATGAATAAGCTTCCTGTTGCTTTCTCCTTCAGGCTTGTCATACAACTTGTATTCCATTTTTGCACCAATTGAATTATTGGAACCGTGAGCTTCAGGGTCTTGTAATATTTCTTCCAGGTCAAGATGTTCAGCCCTCTCATCTGACGAAACGATTACTTCAAGGTAATAATCACCTTCAGCAGGAAATACTTCAGGTATCAGCTTACTTGTTCCGCCGCTGAAATCCTTATCTGAGATAGCCCCCGCTTCATCATCAACAACCTTACTGGCTGCGGAAGTAAGTTTTCCAAGCCTGCTATCACTTTTACCTTTCTTATCACCACCGCCAATGCGGGCTTCTTTGGTAACTTTAATGTTAACTGTTCTTGCTCTCTCCCCTTGTTGTGGCTCTGTAGGGAATTGTAACCTTGTTAAGGTGTACGTGTCTGTTTTGTAAGGTTTGCGTAATTGTGCATGTAACGGTGCGACAAACACAAACGCTAACATAAATAATAATAAATGTTTCGTTTTCATAGTTTACAGTTTTAATTTAAATAATATGTTTACTTATATTTGATTGTTTGATAAAAATTACTACGTGGATTACTTTTTATATTAGTTGCAATAGATTTTCTGTTTTGAAAAAAAAAACAGGATTTTTTTTTATCTGAATTATTTATCCGTCATGATTGGTGCATATGCAAGGCACCGAAAGCTGCAGGTATAGTTTATGCGCCAGTATATTGGGTGAAAAATGGGGTATCTATTCACACGCTTACAAAACTGTCAGTTAAGCGATAATTGGAGCGAAGTAAATCGGT
>JBNJFT010000035.1:0-13844 GCA_051747065.1 Bacteroidota bacterium
ATTTAAAATATCTGAGGTAGCTGCTACAGATATTATCATCTGGCCCATACGACTTGTTAGCTCATTTTGCTCTTTCAGCACTGTCAATATAATCCCAAGAGCACTGGTGATCATTATAAGTGAAAAATACCAATTATTGCTAATCTCAATAAACTGCCCAAGAAAAACTGCACCCAAATAAGAAAGTACCAGTGAGATAATAAAATAAGTCAACCCTACTAAAAATGGATTTTAATAAACCTGGAAACGGTTATCCGGCGTTTCGGAAAAGACTGAATTATTTCATTGATATCAATCTCTAACCCGGCTAGAAACATTAGAAACATAAAGCCGGAAAGTGCCAGGAAATCAAGAGGTTGTATGTGCGCATCAGGAAATGATGAAATAATAAATTTTCCAACTACATAACCCACTAATATTTCTACAACAACAGAAGGGACCTTGCCCATTTTCAAAAGATTAAGAACTATAGGTATGACAAATGCAAGGAATACTACAATCAGCAGCGGATAGTACTCAAATTCAAAGGAAATATTCAGTAATCCCGGCAAAATGCTTTGAATAGCTAAAATCATCTAAATAAAATTGTTTATCTTGTATTTCTAAAAGTAAAAATATCCATTAGAAGTGTCAAATTATATTGAAGTTTTTACAGATGGGAGTTATGAGCCACAAATAGCTTATGGTGCATGGGCTGCTCTGATTATTTTTAACGAGAATGAAAAGATGCTTTCCGGTACCTCAGAACAATCTTCACAACACAAGATGGAGCTTCAGGCGGTTATTCAAAGCCTCGAATATATTACCGAACACTACGGAAAGGACTTGTCAATTAAACTATACACTGATAGTGAATATGTTGAAAACTTGCTTTCCAGAAAAGAAAAATTGCTTAAGAATGATTTCATCACCAAAAAGGGCAATAATATAAAACACACAGAAGATATTAAACAATTTTATCAGCTTGAAGAACAATTAAACATCACGATTACAAGAGTACCGAGCCACCAGAAAAAAGGTGTTTCAAGAATTTCCGACCACAATCGCCGGGTGGATAAACTTGCCCGGAAATTAGTAAAGCAAAAACGTAAAGAATCCTGATTTTTCGTTTCAGCACCAAATAATCAAATTTAGAAGTAGATGAATATATAAAAAGTCCATCAATTTGTAAATGAGTAAGCAGTCAGCAGGCTAAAGTAGGCAGAGGAATGCAGCAAAAAAAGGTAAACATATTACTTTCCGTAATTCGAATTAGAATAACCTAAAGTTTTGCTGATTATTTCAAAATAGCATAGAAAGCAAAGCTTTATTCATAAGCTGACTGAATTAACCTAATCAACTTATTTAATTCAATTTGCCTAATTACCAATAAATTATAATTCAACGTATAGTTCTCTTATAAATGGGGCTATCTCAAATCATACTCGATCATCAAATTAAAATTTTCTGCCACTTGAGCATGAGCTTTCAATGTCACACCCATTCTGAAGTTATCAAATAATTCATAAGTTAACCCGTAACGCTGAAAGAAATTTCTTTTTTCGTAATAGGGAGCATAAATATATGTTCCCCAATACTGAGAAAAAATAAATTTTCCAAAGACAAAATCATGTCCAATCAAAGCAGAAAGTTGTTTATGATCTCTGTGATTTGTGGCTTCTTTCATTTTCTCTTTTACAGAAAAATCTACACTCCCTTCAACTCCGGCATTCAAAGCATTAATCCGGCTTACTTTCTTTCTTCCTTTTACTAAAACACCCATTGCAAGTGACCTTTCGTATATTTCATCGTCTTGTTCCGTACTTAGCAAAGTACCAAAAGCCTGAACTGAAGGAATAACAGGTGTGGGTTTCTTCAATTCTTTTTTCTTCTTTTCTTCAAAACGAACCCGGTCAAATGAATAACCAACGCCTAACCCGTAGGTTGGAAAATTCATGCCTTTATTCGGCTTGGAAATTCCTCCGTTGGAAATGTGATTGTATTTAAAATACCCGTGCAAAAACCATTGATCTGTGAGGTATTTGGTGACATTCAAGTCTAAATGAACAAGGAAACTGAGATGGCTGCTGAAAAACATGTTTTCAGGATTTGTTTTCGCATCATAAGTTTTGCTCAAGTAGCTCGCTCCCACACCCATTCTTACAGAGGTTAAAACAAACCCCTGATAATTGAAAAAAGGTTCGGCAAAAGCAATCAAATTCGTAGAAGAGCCTAAAATATCGGGCGAATTGTAATTGATATGAAGAATTGTAAAACCCGTTCTCGAATAGCAATTACATCGCTCCCAATCTTTATCTTTAAGCAGATGCCAGCCACCTTCCGCCCCAAAACCATAAGGCTGAAAATCAGAAATATTTTTTATACTACTCGAATGAGGAATGATAAACCCATATTGAGGTTTTAATGAAAAATAGAAAGGATTGGGATCACTCTCCCGGGCATTTCCCGAGAAAGTAATTATAACCAGAATTGTCAACAAAAGAGTAAGATTTTTCATCATTCTCATATCTATCAGAATAAATCTTTCAAAAATAAATCCTAAAGAGCCAGCTTTTCCCTCAGATCCCGGTTCAATGCATTTTTATTAAGCATAATTGAAGTTGTCTTATATTTTACATAAGCTTCTGAAACATACAAATAGCCATTATAAGGATTTTCTTTTCCCCATGAATTTTTAACAATATAGTAGTCTGTTCCTTTTTGATCTTTTGCTTTCCCCACAATATGCATAAGATGATCATCAGTGGTAGTTTGATTATTAAAAGCTTTAAGCCTTTTTTCCTCCGTAATTTCTTTTTGTTTTACGGGTTTTTTAAAAACTTCCTCTTCTTCACTTTCTTCCATTTTATCCCAATCTTTTTCCGGCACGATAGCTATTCCTTTAGAATGTTTGAAGCCCGGATCCGTTACATCTGCAGCCCATGCAACCGTATAATCATTCATAATTGCAGCATCAATAACATCGACAAATGTTTCAAGCGGAACATTGTATACGGATTCCATTGACCAATTATCGGGTGATTCAAACACATAAGAAGAAAAATATGAATGATTTTTAAAACTGGTCATAGGGATGTAATTATTCGGTTCGATATCCAGTTCATCTAAAAAAGAAGCAGGAGTGTATGTTTCCCCGTCAACGTTAAAACTTTGTGGATAATTACCAAGATAAGCAGATAAAATTCCTCTGAAGCCTTCATCCCATATAGTGGTTAATTTTTCATTTTCATTCTGAATAACAGATTCCATGTAACCTTTCAGCACCCGATCCGTTTCAGAATGAGAATGATATTCTTTCTCAGCTTTTAATCCGGGAAATACATTTTGTGGAACGATACCGTATTCATCCAACACATTCATTACATCCCATGCCTGTGCTCCCGGGCCAAAATTTAAATTGCCATGAAACCGTACAAACAATTTTGCCCTGTCCAAATAAGATTGCCGGACAATAAACATTTCAGATAAGTCATAATCACCTTTTCCCTTTCTCATCAATTCCGACTCAAGCATAGAAATCGTTGAAAAAGTCCAGCAGGTTCCGGTTTCACCCTGATTTTTTACCGAAGTTGCAGGCAAACGTTTAATTTCTTCAAATTGGTATCCCTCTTGTGCGGTGGCACTGATTAATCCGGAACAAAACAAAAAAAGGACTATCAACGCAATCCTTTTCTTTCGATATAAACTTTCAGTCATAATAGTAAACCATTTTAAATTAAAACTTGATCAATATAGAAAAATATTTGGATATACTAAAAGTATGGATTTTAATTTAATACGATTTTTTTATATATTTGATTTTTATAACCATATTAATATTAGTGGATATGCTTAATGAATACGTTAAAGAACTCATAGCCAGTAACAACCGAGTTATAATACCAAATTTCGGTGCTTTTCTTTTAAGAGCCACTTCCAAGAACAAAAATAAAAAGGATCTGGCTTCAAAAATAGATGATATCTATTTTAGTCCATTTCTGAAGTTTAATGATGAGCTTCTTGTAAACCATATAATGAAGAAAGAAGATCTCGATCAAAAAAAATCATTAGAAAAAATCAACGATTATATAAAAACCATTGAGGATAGTGTCAGCAAAGAGGGCTCCTTTAAAATAGAAGGTTTGGGAGAATTCTATCAGGATGCACAGGGAAAAGTACAATTTAGAGTTAATCCATCCTCTGAAGGAGGAAAAGAAGCAAAATCCACAGAGAAAAAGCCTGAAGAGACCAAAGGCAAAACATCCAAAACAGAGGCAGATAAAACGGCGAAAAAGACCGTTCACGAGAAGGCAGCTGCTTCAAATAAAAAAGAAAGCAGCAAACCACAACCAAGTAAAGCAAAAGAAGAAGAACCTAAAAAGGAAACACCTCAGGAACCCACAAAAAAACAGGATAAACAAAAAACAACACCTCCAAAAGCTGACAAAAAACCAACTACACCGGCTTCATCTTCAACGGCATCAGGAGGTGCTGTGACATCAAGTGAAAAGAAAAAGAGCAATAAAGGCTTAGTTCTTTCTATAGCTATCGGTTTGCCAATCGCAGCTATCTTTGTTTGGGCAATGTTGAATTTTGATACAGTCAAAGATATATTCAGCAGCAAAGACAAAACGGAGCAACCTGTAACTGAAAAAGTTGAAGAAGGACAAACAGAAGAAGAGGGAAAAGAAAGCGAAGAAACGGAAAAAGAACAAAGCGAAACGGATCAGGCTGAAAAGAGTGAAGAACAAGCTGATGAACAGGAGCAAACAGAAGCAGACAAAAAAGAAAAAACAGAAGCATCTTCTTCAGAAGGGAAAAAGTTTTATATCGTTGCAGGCAGTTTTAGAAAAAAACAGAACGCTGTTAACTTCCGGGACAAACTTCAGGAACAAGGATATAACTCTGAATTAATAGGAGAAAGAAACGACATGCATGCTGTAAGCTATAGTTCTTTCGATAGTAAAGCAAAAGCAGAAGCAGAATTAAATATGCTCAGAAAAAAAGGCATCCAAGCCTGGTTGTTATACCACTAAATCAGCTGTTTTTGCTGACTTCTTGTATGTTATTTTGTTTACATGTATTTCTATTTTCACTTTAGCGGTTATATAAAACCCTTCCATCACCTGACAAAAGTCAACAAACACCAATTATATAAACCTACCAGGTTTTGGAAAAACACTTAATCTTTGAACCACATAAGGCATATAAGATCATATAAGAAGAATAAAACAACCCTTATGTGTCCTCATGTGCCTTATGTGGTTTAAAAAAACGATATTCTAATGAAAAAAAACATTTTTATTTTAATTGTAGCTTTCGTGTTGCTGCTTATTTTTTCAGGCTGTGCAAACAATGAAGAAGTTAAGGGTTGCCTGGATGGACAAACCTATAATTTCTGGGGTGGCCTGTGGCATGGCATTATTGCCCCTGTAGATTTTGTACTCATGCTATTCCGTGATGACATTACTGTCTATGCCCCAAACAACAATGGCGCATGGTATGCTTTTGGGTTTTTGATTGGCAGCGGCGGCTGGGGCTTTCTTGGCGGAAAAGGAGTGCGAAACAGGAGAGGTAAGTAGATTATATTGGCACATTGAGAAGTAGCGGGAAATATTTAACAGAACATTAACTTAGGCATTTTCAGGAGTATAAGTAAATATTAAAACTATCATCAATTAAATGAGAAGTAGATAGTATTTAGTAGTTAGTAGAAAGGGACAAAACGCCTTTTATGAGCAGTTTAAATGAATGGATTTAAAAGCAATCAACGTGAAAGTTTTCAAACTGAAAATTAAGAGGAGACTCATTTCTATAAATTTAATTCTGTAATAACACCGCTTTTTTCTGGTTTTGATTGTCTTCGAGGTCGGAAAAGTTAAATAGATTTTTCATATGCAGGTACTTATATTGTCTTATTGCCAGCCGGGAAATGAATTCTATAGCCTTTAACTGTTGCCAAATCGCTACTAACCACTGATTACTAACTACTTTTCTTTCAGCTAAAAAAAGTGTTTTTAAAAATATCTTCTACTTCTGAAATTGCCAACCTAGAAGTTTCTTTTGATGGAGATGTTGACACCGATAGAGGCGTTGTAGGTTTTGTTGAAGCTTGCCGGGAGTTCTTCGTTTCCTTTGTAGATATTTATGAGGCCGGGGTCAATTTGAATTCCGGTGGATAATGTATAGTTTGGAAGTATTTGGGCATCGAATTCATATCCAATTAATAAACCAAGGTCGAAGTTTTTATAATCTGACTTAATGTTGTTGGACGAAGATTCAATTTTTTGAGAAGCATTGCTGAGGGAACCCATATATGTTCCAAAAACCAAATTGTGTGAAACTGGTAAATTCTTGGTTTTTGAGATAAATTTATATCTTCCTTTCATATTCAGGGAGGAATAGTTTAAGCTTATTTGATTGGTAACTAGCTGGCCATCGGTGTATTCTTTGTACACTTGCCCTTTGTTTCCGTTAAAGGAAGCTCCCAGTTCAAAAGCCCATCTTTCACTAATCTTTACACCACCATTAAAACCAAAAGAGCTTTCATTTGATGGATTTGCAGAGCTAAAAGGGGAATTGGTCATGCTGTAAATTGTTTTGTTGCTTAGCAACCATGATTTCCCTAATTCTCCGGATACTCCGGCATAAAATTGAGGTTTGAATTTCTTTTCTTCATCAGGCTGAGTGCTTTTTTGTTCCGGTTGAAGTGGCTGATGCAATGCAAGTTTTGGGGTTGATTGAATTTCGGGTAACCCGGATGAATGATAATTTAGTTTTGTTAATTCATTTTGCATGGTTGTTTCATTATCGGGAATGCTTTCTTCTCTTTCTTCAGGAATCGATGCTGTAAAATTTCCGTCAGTATTAAGAGTGTTGAAGGCAGATGAAACAAATTCTCCGGATTCTCCTATGAAGCCTTTTTTTGAGTATATATTCCGGGTTTTATTTTGCCCGGAGGTTGCCTCTAAGTTCGGAAAATTCTTATTTATTTCATTTTCTGCAAGGTTATAGGATTGCTGATTTTGAAACGGATAAAATAAGAAGAATAAAAGTATAGCAGAAGCAGCAACAAGATAGGGAATAAGTTCTCTTCTTTGTTCTTTTTGAAGCTTTGAAGAGATGCGTTGCCATACGTTGTCCACATCCAGTTCATCATGAATGTTGTTCCAGACACTTTCCGGCGGATCGTAGGGATTGCTTTCAATTTGCTGCTTATACCACTCTGTAAGTTTGTCTTTATTTTCCATTTTAGATCGCATCTTTTAACCAGTTCTGTAGCATCGCCCGTGCTCTTTTGTATTGTGATTTAGATGTGCCTGCTGTAATATTTAGCTGTTCTGCTATTTCTTTATGAGTAAAGCCTTCCAGGGCATATAAGTTAAAGACCATTCTGGCCCCTTCCGGCAATTTGGAAACCAGCTTTATGAGTGCATCGAAATTAATTTTTTCAAGAATTGTTTTGTCTGTTTTTTCTTCTTCAACATCTTTATTGTCGTCAATGAACTCATAGCTTTTTGTTTTTTTTCTCAGATAATCCAACGCAGTATTTGTAATGATTTTTCTGATCCAGCCTTCCAGACTTCCTTCTCCTTTGAAAGAAGAAATATTTTTGAATACTTTTATAAAGCCATCCTGCAGTATATCCTGTGCCATAGCACGCTCCCCGCTATAGCTTAAGCATATACCATACATCTTTTTCGCATATTTTCTGTACAGTAACTCCTGGTACTTTCGTTTATTTGCTTTACATCCCTCTACAAGCTCCAGGTCACTGTATAGATCTCTCGATTCCATCTAATACCCCTGGTCGTTTTAAGATCTTATTTTAGCACTGCTTTCATTGATTTATCTATTCTGTCGACTACTTTATCATACAACTCTTTGTTTTGGTCGGGAGAGATAATTATTTTTCTTTTATTTCCTTCCTGTGTTACGTTTGCGTTCTCTAAACTTCGTGGGTTGAACCTGGCAAAAAGTTGATTCAAATTGACTTCTATGTTAATCGTTTTGGTCTCTCCCTTTTTGAAAAGAACTTTTTTATCGCCATTTTCATTTTCAATTTTAAGTTCTATTTCTATCGGTTCATTATTTTTTTCAGAAAATCCAAATTCGATTTGTGTTTCCTCAGAAGCCGGGTGATTGTATGTGCCATAAAGCATTATGGGATGCAGGGAGTCTACAGACCTTAGCTGGAGTGAGATTCTGGCAGGATGATAGGAACCCTGCGGAATGTCAAAATCTACATCCATATTGAGTTCATTTTTTCCGAGATCTCCGATTAACCCGTTTTCAAAACTTTTTGAAAAGTAGTAGTCCTTGGCGTTTTCTCTTGTTCCGTCAAACTCAATGCTTTCAATGGTCATTCTCCCGTCATTTATCTGCATTGGCTTTCCCGCCTTAAGATTTTTTTCATCTGAAATCTCAAGTTCTTCCATGCTAACTTTCAACCGGACATTTGTGGGTTTATCCAACTCATTCTCCTCACATCCGATGAAAGATACTATTGGAAACAGCAAGATTAATAATATGAGTAATCTGTTCATGACAGTATATAGTTATATTTAACTTCTTTTATTTTAGACGAATATAAAACGAAAAAGGTTGTAAAAGATGTCTGAAAAAATATCAAATTTAGGGAGGAGTAATTTTTCTATTGGTTGCAAGGCTTTCATATATGCTGTTTGCCTTTGGCCTTTTGCTTTTGGCAGGGAAGTTCTCTGTCACTTCGTTTTTCGGTTATCTCATTGCACAACTGCCTTTATATTACTGCTGAAATAATCTGTTATTCTGTATTAGAAATTGCTCGTTTCTTATAAATCTCCCTTTAAAAGAGTCCGTGAATTTCAGCATCAATCTTGTCGATGACTTTTCTGAGGTCTTCTTTTTTCTCGGTAAAATTGGTATTGTCTACATCTACCACAACTAATTTTCCAAGATTATAAGCCTGTATCCAGGTTTCATACCGTTCGTTTAATTTTTTCAGGTAATCCAGGCGAATGTTGTTTTCGTATTCTCTTCCCCGTTTTTGGATTTGATTGACCAGGGTTGGCACAGAAGCTTTCAGGTAAATTAGCAACTCAGGTGGATCTACCAGGGAAGTCATCAGGTTAAAAAGCGTAAAGTAATTTTCAAAATCGCGGGTTGACATTAAACCCATAGAATGGAGGTTGGGTGCGAAAATGTAAGCATCTTCATATATCGTCCGATCCTGAATCACTGTTTTATCAGACTTTTTGATGTTGACAATCTGGTTAAACCTGCTATTCAGGAAATATATCTGGAGGTTAAAAGACCACCTTTGCATATCTTCGTAGAAATCATTGAGATAAGGATTTTCATCCACATTTTCGTAATGAGCCTCCCAGCCGTAATGTTTTGCCAGAAGTTTTGCCAGCGTGGTTTTTCCTGAGCCAATGTTTCCTGCTATTGCTATATG
This sequence comes from Bacteroidota bacterium, assembly GCA_051747065.1. Taxonomy (GTDB): domain Bacteria; phylum Bacteroidota; class Bacteroidia; order Bacteroidales; family UBA12077; genus JAGXLC01. The sequence goes on from JBNJFT010000035.1 coordinate 9,419, forward strand.
CATAAATTAAAAAGGTTTAGATTAATATTTATTTTTTGGTTGAGAGAATAATCCGGGTTGGTCTTCAAAAAGCGAAGGATAATCGTCTTCAAGTGTCTTAAGGATGGTTGAAATAATAGCCTCTCTCATGAATTTAGAGCGGTTTTTTATTTTGTACTTTTTGCAATAGTTGTCTATTGCATTCATTTCTTTTTTGTTGAACAATATGGATTTCTGGTGAATCCTTTTGAGCTTTTTTTCTTTCTTTTTCGGTTTGGGTTTCACGTAACGCGTTTTTATTTATAAATGTATACTTTTTGGTCTTTTAAGGTGTAAATTAAACCGTTTTCTGCTGTTTTAACATTTTCCCATTCATTCCTTTTCGCCGGAATCGCCAACGTGTCTTTTTCTAAAGTGTTGATGTTGTATTTGTTTAATGTGCTTTTGTAAAAATAAAAAATATTTCCATTGATGATTTGAATGTTATTAACATTTTTTAAAGGGTGCTTTTTTAAATAATTTCCATAGAGGTCAAATGTCCATAGACAGCAATCCTCAATAAAGCAATAAAGCTTATTGTTCTTTTCTGTCAACTGGATTTTTATATTGTCTTCTTTGAATAATTCTGTAAAGGTGCTGGATTCAGTCGTTATTCTTAAATTTTCGTTGTAGTGTTCAATTTTTTGACTTACAGGATTAAGAATCCAAAAGCCACCCCGGTGAGAAGTGCATACTGCATAAACGTCGGGAATATTCGTTTGATCCAGTGACAGGGGAGAAATTATTTCAGCAAGATTTTTGTCCAGGTAAAGAATTTGGTTGTGGGTGTCGTAATATATTAAGATCTTTAGTGGATTACTCACATCGTATTTTTCTATTTTGCCCAAAGTAGTGTTGGTATATTCAGTAATTTCACGTGTGTCAGGTGAGTATTTGTTAAGTGTATTGTTTTTTGTCCAATAAATATTACCCAGAATATCAACCTTAAAATGATCTCCTGAAATTTTTACAGAATCAACAAGGGTCCTTTCTGAATTTGAAAAACCGATTGCTGAAATCAGGATAAGGCAGAAAGTGGCAAGGAGCCGCTTCTGTTTATAATTCTTTATTAAGCTGTAAGAGATCATCAATATATTTTCTGTTGTTTACCAGTCGTGGAACTTTATTCTGGCCACCCAGTTTGCCTCGTTTTTTCATCCAGTAATAAAAAAGCCCGGGTTTTGCTTTTTTAATAATTAGTGGATCCAACGTAATGTTTTTATACCTTTTGGCTTCATAGTCTGAATTTAACGATTGCAGAGCATTGTCCAGGATTGTGGAAAAATATTCAAGGTCAGAAGGCTCTTTTTCGAATTCTATTAGCCATTCATGTTTCCCTTTAGTTTCTGTTCCCATAAAAACCGGTGCTGCCGTATATTCTTTTACCATTGCACCAGTTTTCTTGCAGGCGCTCTTTAATGCGTTTTCTGCATTGTCAATAATGACTTCCTCGCCAAAAGCGTTTATAAAGTGTTTCGTCCTTCCGGATATTTTTATTCGATGTGGATAAAGGCTTGTAAACCGAACAGTGTCGCCGATCATATACCTCCAAAGACCTCCATTGGTGGAGATAACCATTGCATAGTTCTGTTCTGTATTAACTTCTTCGATTGTATATGCCCGGGGATTTTCTTCTTCAAGGTCTTCAAAAGGTACGAATTCGTAAAACACACCATAATCAAGCATTAGCAGGAGGTCTTTGGTGAAAGGGGAATCCTGAATAGCAAAAAAGCCCTCCGAGGCATTATATACTTCCATGTATCTCATGTTTTCTGAAGGAAGGATTTTTTCGAATTGTTTTTTGTAAGGGGCAAAACTTACGCCGCCGTGAATAAACAACTCCATGTTCGGCCATACTTCAAGAATGTTATCTTTGCCTGTTTTATTCAGGATATGTTTTAACAATACCATTATCCAGGAAGGAACGCCATTGATGTTGGTGATGTTTTCATTTATTGTTGTTTCTGATATTTTTTCGAGCTTTTCCTCCCATTCCGCGATTAATGCTATTTCCTGATTCGGCGTTCTGACAAAAAATGTCCAAAATGGCATGTTATCAATTAAAATAGCGGAAAGGTCACCAAAGAAAGATTTGTTGTTTATTTTGTTTATTTGTTGACTTCCACCCAACACAAGTCCTTTGCCGGAAAAAATTTTTGAATTCGGGAAGTTTGAAAAAAAGAGAGCAAGCGAGTCTTTGCCTCCACGGAAATGACAGTTTTCAAGTGCTTCTTTGCTTACAGGGATAAATTTACTTTTATCGCTTGTTGTCCCGGAGGATTTGGCAAACCATTTTGTAGCACCGGGCCACAAAACATCTTTTTCTCCTTTTAGTAACCGGTCTATATAAGGTTTTACGTCTTCATATTTTTGCAGGGGAACTGTTTCCTGGAATTGCCTGATGCTTTCAATGTTTTTGAAATTGTGTTTTTTGCCCCATTCAGTGTCCTGTGCCTGGTTCATCAGTTTGAACAATTGCTCTCTCTGAACATCAAAAGGATACTTTTTAAAGAGTTCAATCTGATATATTCTTTTTACATTAAGCCAGTTTATAAGTGAATTTATTAGTTGCATATTTAGTATCTCTTTTTATTCAAAAAAACAAATTTATTCCTTTCTTATTGTTAAAGGAAGTAAAATACTAAAATTATAGAATCTATTATTTATTGAACCCGTTTTTTAACTGAATTGTTTGATGAGTTTATCAAGCCCGAATTTCAAATGTTCATCGGGATGAGCAAAGTTTAATCCAACTACTTTATTGTCAACAAAATCGTGATAGTAGAATGACAGGGGGAATAGCGCAACACCCTTTTTTATAAGTTCTGTAACAAATTCAGTATCTTTCATTGCACTGATTTTGTCGTATTGTATCAATTGAAAATAGGTTCCTTTGGTCGGAATGAGCTTAAAGTCTGTTTGGGCAAAAGCATCCTGAACCAATTTGCGTTTGCTTTCATATTTTTGCCGGATACCTTCAACATTGACATCACCTTTTTTTATAAATTCTGCAATCGCGTATTGCAGGGGCGTGTTGACCGAATTAATCTGAAAAGTATGTGTTTTTTGAATTTCTTTTGAAATTTTTTCCGGAGCGATGCAGTAGCCGATTTTCCAGCCCGGAATGTTGAAAAGTTTACCAAATGAAGAAACTACAATACTTCTGTTATATAACTCAGGTATTTGCAAAATGCTTTGGTGTTGATTATTGTCAAAAATGAAATGTTCAAACACTTCATCACTTAAAATTCGTATGTTGGTTCCGTTGACAATTTTTTTCAATTGCTGGAGGTCTTCTTTGGACAAAATTGTGCCGGTGGGGTTGTGCGGCGAGTTGATGATGATCATTTTGGTCCGCGGATTAATCACTTTTTGAACTTCCTTCCAGTCAATGTGGTAATCCGGCATTTTTAGCGGAACATAAACAGGCCTGCCTCCAACATTTTGAATAGAAGGCACGTAGCTTTTATAGGCAGGTTCAAAAACGATGACCTCGTCTTCCTCCGAAATCATCGAGCTTATCGCTGTGTACACGGCCTGATTAGCTCCTGCCGTGATAGTTATTTCTTTGAATGGATCGACCTCCTGCCGGTAATCGTTTTTAATTTTAGCGGCTATCTGTTCTCTGAGCTCATAAACCCCATAAGGCGGAGCATAGTGGTTGTATGATTCTGCAGTGTATTTATGCGCTAAATCGATTAATCCCTTCGGGCAATCACTAAACTGCTGCTGTACAAGGTTAATTGCATTTAACTCCCGGGCTTTGTCAGTAATGATTGAGAATAAGTCTTTCGTCGTATCTTTTAATTTATTGCTAAACATTTATCACTTTTTTTAAAAATCACACAAAGGTAACAAATCTATATTCTGAAAAAACTGTTAAAATGCATACTTATTGTTTTTCGTCAACAATATTGGAAAGTTCACCAAAAAACTGGAAAAATTTCTTATAAAACTTCCTCCAAAACAAGCCGGCAAAAGAACATTAATAGAATGCGCCTGCCTGTCTGCAGGCATGAATGACGCACCTTGCCTGCAGGCAGGATTTAGTTGATTCCTCGGTTGCCGAACATGGTAACACGGATTTATTTTTCAAAATAAATAATTACTTAAGTTTTATTTTTGTAAATTACTATAAATCCAACAAACTTATATGAACTCTTATATGATTAAATATATTAGGTGTTTATTACAAGCTAAGTTTTTTAATGAACCATATAAGGCATAGGAGGGCATATAAGAAGAACAAACAATACTTATGTGGGCTTATGTGCCTTCTATGTTGATATCCAAATGAAAACGCCTACTCAAAAACTTCTTTAAGAATCTGATAGGATTTGAAATGGATGTTTCCGGAATGATGAAGGTAATAAAAATCTATGATTTTATTCAACAGCTTTTTTCGGAC
>JBNJFT010000035.1:13944-16698 GCA_051747065.1 Bacteroidota bacterium
AAAAACTTCTTTAAGAATCTGATAGGATTTGAAATGGATGTTTCCGGAATGATGAAGGTAATAAAAATCTATGATTTTATTCAACAGCTTTTTTCGGACTGAAGGTGAAATGTGGAGGTTTTCGTGCTGATCTTTTGAGTATTTCATTATTTCGTGAAACATTTCACTTTCTTTTTCATCAAGGTGATTTTTGTGAAAGGGCTTGACTTTAGCGAAATATCCATTTTTTAAGTCGAAATATTTATTATCAGCGTTAAAGTTATTTTGTGGATAAAAACCCAGAAATTTAGTGAAATGAACCAGAAAGTACAGGTGAAAGTTTGCCAATCCTTTTTCTTTGAGGTCCAGTATTTTTATGTGATTGAAAACAAACTCAAATAGCTGTTTGTCATGGTCTTCTGATTGAATTGTTTTGTTAAGTACTTCTGCAAGGAAAATAGCTATGGATCTTTTAGAGTCATCGTACAGAATGGATTCAAAAGGATAGGCGTTTCTTGCTTCTTTAATTTTTTGCAGCTGGCGTTTTTCTTTATAGTAAATTTCTAAATCCAGCAGAAAAAAAGGCTGAAAAAGATTGGCTTTCAGTTTCGCTTTGTGTTTTCGGGCTCCCTGGATAAGAAAAGGAATTTTTCCGTGAGATTCCGTGTAAATGTTACAAATAATGCTTGTGTCGCCATATTTGAAGCTGTGTAATACGATGCCCCGGGTAGATTGTATCATTTTACGAATCCATAATTTTTTCTATCGTTTCAACATCTTTAGGTATTTGCTCTGATAAATTCACTGCCTGATCGTCAATGAAAATATTGTCTTCAATACGGATGCCAATTCCTTCTTCCGGGATATAAATTCCGGGTTCACAAGTAATTACCATGCCGGGCTCAAAAATGGTGTTTTTATTGCCGCAGTCATGTACGTCAAGCCCAATAAAATGTCCAATGCCATGTGGAAAATATTTTCGCGCCGGATTTTCTGTTTCAAGGTCCTTTCGTTTGTATAATCCAAGTTCAATATGTTTTTCCGTTAACCATTCGAGGGCTTTTTGGTTTAGTTCAAATAAGCTTAATCCCGGCTCAATGGCTTTGATTGTTTTATTCTGAACTTCAAGAACCGCTTCGTAACATTCTTTTTGCCTTTGGCTGTAGGTCCCGTTTATTGGTATGGTGCGTGAAATGTCGGAAGCGTAGTTGTGTGTTTCGGCTCCAATATCGAGCAACAATAGTTCTCCTTCCTTACATTCAGCGTTGTTGTCTATATAATGAAGCGTACAGGCATTTTTTCCTGAAGCAATGATCGGATCATAGGCCGGAGTAGAGTGATGAAGATGGAAGTGATATCTGAGGCCGGCTTCCAGTTCATTTTCATTAATGCCCGGGCGGGTGTTCTTTAAAAACCAGTTAAAAGCGTCATGCGTAATTTCTATTCCTTGTTTAATGATCTCTATTTCTTCGTATTCTTTTTTTAAGCGTAGTTTTTTAATAATCCCGTTAACTGAGTGGTAGCTTAGAAATGGAAATTTCTTTTTGTATTTGTTGAAGAAGAATTCATCATTCGTGTTTATGGCTTTATTCTGAACTGGTTGTTCTATATTGAAAAGAACATGTGGTTTGTCTGAAGTAAGGTTGGCAAACGTTTTTTCTAAGGCAGTTGTCGATTCAATGTTTTGTATACCGCTGATTTTTTCTGCCTTTTCACGCGTCAGTTTTTCTCCCTCCCACAATTTATTATTTTCAGTTTGCTCTTGAATAAACAGGTATTCTTCTTTGTCAGTAAGAATCAGTGCACTGTTTTCCTGTTCTATTCCGGTGAAATAGAAAAAGTCGGAGTTTTCTCTGTACGGATGGAATTGATCGCCGTTTCTTGGCATGTTTTGGTTAGAGAATAAAATGACCAGCGAGTTATTTTGAAGGTGATTTTTTAGTTTTGAGCGGTTTTTCTCAAAGAGGTTGTTAGACGGGTGATTTTTCATAAATTAGAATTATTTTAAATAGAAAAAAATCTGTTTCGTAACATTTCTTTTGGACATTGAGAAGAATATATTTGTTTATACGTCCATAAATATAGATATTGCAATTATATAAAAATTTATAAAACACTTTACTTATGAGCAATTTTTTTACCTCTTCCATTGGAAAAAAATTCATTATGAGCGTTACAGGAATTTTTCTTATGTTATTCCTGATTGTTCATTTGACTGTTAACTCTTTACTTATGGTGGGCTCTGACACCTTCAACGAGGCAGCTCACTTTATGGTGACAAATCCTGCTATACGTGTTATTGAGCCTCTTCTGGCTCTCGGATTCATTATTCACATTATTTATTCCGGTTATATCACTTTGCAGAATCAAAACACCCGTCCGATAAAATTCAAAAAACTCAACCGCCGGGGAAGTAGCACGTGGATGTCGAGAAATATGTTTATTTTAGGTGGGTTGATTTTGATTTTTCTTGTGATTCACCTGATAAATTTCTACTGGAAGGTAAGGTTTGGTGAAATCAGCACAACGACAGTTGACGGTGTGGAAATGGAGAATGTTTACGGATTGGTTTCTTCTTTGTTCATAAAATGGTGGTGGTATGATTTGATTTATGTGTTGGGAGCTGTATTTCTTGGTTTACATCTGTCCCATGGCTTTTGGTCGGCTTTTCAGACCCTGGGCTGGGAAAATGAGACCTGGATTATAAGACTCAAATGGATTGGTTATGTATTTTCTGTAATTATAGCCGCCGGCTTTGCTTCTATACCACTGTAT
>JBNJFT010000036.1:0-5807 GCA_051747065.1 Bacteroidota bacterium
GGTGACGGCGTAACAGGCCCTGCTACAATTATTGAAGCCATACAGCAGGCTCAGATTGCTTCACGGAGCTGCCATCAGTTGTTAACCGGCCAGTCCATTCAACCTGAAAAGAAAGAATTCATCAGCAAGAAGGAAAACTTCAGGGAATTAACAAAAGAAGATTTTGAAGGCCGCTATAAACAACAAATGCGGGAAGAAATGCCCACATTACCCGCAGATAAACGGAAAAACTTTAAGGAGGTAGAACTGGGCTACTCCAATGAAAAGGTTGCCAACAACGAAACAGGCCGATGCATGGAATGTGGCTGCAGCGAGTTTTACACATGCGGCCTCAAACGTCTTGCCACTGAATATCAGGCAGAACAAAAACGCTTCGACGGAGAATTCAAAGAATATGAAATCGATTTCTCTCATCCATATATCGAAATTGATAACAACAAATGCATATTGTGCGGAAGTTGTGTAAGAATTTGCAATGAAGTGGCAGGGGCAAATGCGTTAGGATTTGTCAATCGGGGATTTGAAACTTATATTGCACCAAGTTTAGGAGAATCGCTTACAAACACAAACTGCGAAACATGTGGACTTTGTATTTCTGCTTGCCCAACAGCTGCAATAACTGAGCAAACCAAACATAAACCAACACCCGTTGAATGGGATACAATTCATTCAATTTGCAATTATTGTTCTGTGGGCTGCGAAGTAAATTATCATCATAAGAGTGGTTACATCCTGAGAACAACAGGTAAAGAAGGGTTGATCAATAAAGAAGGCAACATTTGTAAATACCCCAAATTCGGTTACAATTATTTGAATGAGCCGGAGAGAATTACAAAACCTTTATTAAAAGTAGACGGAACATTTGAAGAGATTAGTTTCGACAAAGCTTATGAGATAATACTGGATGAGATGAAACATACAGAGCCAGAGGAGAATGCGTTTTTTGCCGGGTCGAGATTGTCAAATGAGGAAATCTATCTGATCCAAAAATTGGCGAGGGCCGGAGCTAAAACGAACAACATATCAAGTTTTCAATACTTAAACGCCCTTCAGGGAAGTGATAAAAATTATAAAGCAAATGTGCCTTTTGAGGATATTTACAAAGCAAGTAAAATTTATTTGATAGGCTCTGAAATCAATGAAGAAAATGGTGTTGCAAGTTTCATGGTTAACAAAGCACAAACGCACTATGGCATTCCGGTTGAATCAATCACAACCAAAGAGACTTCATCCATAAGCCATAAAGTTGACCATGAAATTAAAATTGGCTCTTATTACCATTTCGTTAAAGCGGTCAACCATTATATCCTATCACAGAATTTACAAAACGATCTGTTTATCAAAGACAAATGCGATAATTTTGATAACTATAAGAAACAACTCCTAAAAGAAAACTTTGATGAGCTGATTAAAAATTCAGGCATTTGCTGTAAAGAGCATCTAATCGATTTTGCCGAAAATTACAACAAAGAACAAAATGCTGTAATAGTTTTTTCCGAACGTAACATTTCACCGGAAACCGGGGCAGAAATATTCAATTTGGCTATGTCTACCGGAAAAATTGGCAAAACAGCCAGCGGCATTCTGGCTTTAAAAGAGAAAAACAATTCACAGGGAATATTCGATATGGGCATCGGCCCCAAAAAAGGAGTTGGAGGCCAGTCACTAGAGGAACAAGAATTTACAAACAAACTAAAAAAAGTATGGGGAGTTGATAAGCTGCCAGAAATACCGGAAAAATCTAATATCGAACTCTTAGAAAAAGGCACCATAAATAAAATGTATATTTTCGGTGAAGACCCAATAGGTTGTGCCCTTGATAATAAAAGAGTTGATAAATGGTTTGGTGATGCAGATTTTATAATGGTTCAGGATTATTTCCTTACAGAGACAGCCAAAGAAGCTGATCTCGTTCTGCCTGCCACCATGCATGTTGAAACTTCGGGAACTTTTACCAATACAATACGTTATATACAACAATTTGATAAACAATTAGAATCAAAAGTAGAAAAAGAAAACTACCAACAATTGCTGGATATACTCAATAAACTTAATATTAATGGTTTATCAAATCCAGAAGAAATCAGAAAAGAAGTAATCTCACTTCTTCCAAAAAATCAGCAACTTGAATATTCCTTTGAATATACACCTGAAAACAAAAGTGATTTCAGGCTGTTCAAACATGGCTGTGATGCAGTTGTTAAGTATTTTGATGATGAGCTTAAAAAAGAGCTTTCTGATAAAAAAGAACCCGAATTTGCTCAAGCCAATAAATAATTTTAAATTGAACAAAAAAAATAAGATAATGAAAGAATTTAATACTGTTGACGATATTTTAGACTTTGCTATGAATTCAGAGCAAGAGGCTGTCGATTTTTATAACGAACTAGCTACCTCTGCAACATCTGAGGATATGCGAAAAGTATTTAATCAATTTGCACAGGAAGAGATCGGGCACAAAGCCAAAATTCGGGAAATCAAAGAAGAAGGAACATACACTCTGCCCAAGGAAAAAGTAAAAGACCTCAGACTAGGGGATTACCTGGTTACCGTAGAGCCCACTCACAACATGAGCTACCAGGATGCGCTGGTACTTGCTATGAAAAAAGAAAAAGCAGCATTTAAGTTATACATGGACTTATCTGAAAAAACGGATAACGAATCAATGAAAAACCTGTTTCTCGGATTAGCCCAGGAAGAATCTAAACACAAACTCCGATTCGAATTGGAATACGATGAAAATGTATTAAAAGAGAACTAAAGAGACTCAAAGATCGTTTGCCCGTAAACTTTTCGTATTTCGTTTACGGGCTTTTTAATATTTGGATTTTATGATTATTTTTGCTATCGATTTATTTTAACCACAAAGGGAATTAAATTGAAAAAAACAATTAACATTCACCTGCTTACAATTTTGCTGAGCCTGATTGCAATAACAGGTTTCGGGCAGAACGATACTATTCCTGAGGTTGTTAAATCCAGTAATAAAGTTAAAATAGGCGGTGAAAAGTATTATGTGCATGAAGTAAAAAAAGGACAAACCCTTTATTCAATCAGTAATGCTTATAATGTTTCCCAAAAAATTATCGCACGCGAAAATCCGAATGTATTTCTGGGATTACAACCCGGACAATCATTAAAAATACCATTCAAAGAGACTCATGAGACTGATTTCACCAAAAAAGACACCTCACGTTTTTTCTTTCATAAAATAAAAAAAGGACAAACTCTTTATTCCCTATCAAAGCGTTACAACACAACCCCCGATACTATAAAAAAATACAATCCAATATTATCAGAAGAAGATTTAAAAATCAATCAAACAATTAAAATACCTAAAAAAACTGCCGGTCAGGATATTCAAAAAACGAAAACAGATACATCAAAAGAATTGGCTGCTGATCAACGGAAGGGTGAATACATTAGCCACAGAGTAAAGCCGGAAGAAACGTTATATTCTCTTTCTCAAAAATACAATGTTGAAGTAGAAGACATTCTCAATGCAAATAAAGACATAGAACAAGACAATCTTCAAAAAGATCAGGTTATACGTATTCCAAAATTAAAAGACACCACCCAAAAACAGTATATTACAGAAATAAAAGCAAAAGAACCTTCATCGAAAGACACTACATTTGCAAGATATACTGATATCAACAAAACAATCTTTGAGTGTGATTCATCAAACTTTTCTAAGAAAGAAGAGATGAATGTTTCTATATTCCTTCCTTTTTATCTCGAGAAAAATTTTGAAAAATATTATATTGATAGTTCTGAAGTTAAAAGAGACGATGATGATGAAGATGATGAAGATGGCGAAAAAGAATATAAAAAAGTAAAACGAAGCCCCGACTACATATATTCATCTTCAGAAAACTTCATTGAATTTTATGAAGGAATTCTTTTGGCTCTCGATACATTAAAGAGTTCCGGCATGTCCATAAATCTAAAATTATTCGATACAAAAAATGACACGAACCATGTAAGAAAAAAACTCGAGAACAATGATCTGTCAAACGAAGATTTAATCATAGGGCCGGTTTATGATGACAATTTTCAACTTGTTTCAGAATATGCAGGAAAACACAACATCGACATTGTCTCCCCATTCCCGAAAGAAAAAGAGACCCTTAAAAACAATCCCAACCATATCCAGATATATCCTACATGGGACACCCAGTTAGAAAGATTTGCCTCATATATTTCCCGGTTTAACGACAAAAACATGATGCTCATACACTCCGGGGACAGCTTATACTACCCGGAAATAGGCCGTTTTAAAGAAAAGATATTCAATTACATTTCACAAGATACCTCTCTTTCTGACGTCAGGTTTAAAGAAGTTGCTTATAAAGATAGTTTATTATATCTAAAACAGGCATTGAACAAAGGAGAAGAAAACATTGTCATTGTTCCCTCTGAAAAAGAAGCCTTTGTAACCGATGTAATCACAAATCTGAATACACTCTCAAAAAGGGATTATGATATCCGTGTTTTTGGGTATTCCGAATGGAAGAATTTTGTGAATCTTAACCCGGAATACTTCTATAACCTTAGGGTAAACCTGTTCTCCCCTTTTCATATTGACTATAAGAAACCCATTGTCAAAAAAACAGTGAAAAATTACCGAAAACTGTTTAAGACCGAGCCTACAAAATATGTTTTTCACGGTTTTGATATAGGCTACTATTTTTTCAATGCTCTTCACAAATATGGAGATAACTTCCAGAATTGCCTGCACAATTACACCCCTGAGCTGAATCAGACTAACTTTCTTTTTTACAAAGAAAAACCTTCTTTAGGGATAGAAAATATATCAATTTATATATTAAAGTATAATACAGATTATACCATCGAAGATTTTAAGCTATCTTTAAGAGGCCCCGTAATCCCAAAAGAGAAAAAAGAAATAAGTGACCTGGATTGAACAAAACCTTCATCTTTTTTGATTGTATAATGGAAAATTCCTAAATTTGTTTGAACAAAAAAAAGGAGGAAAATATATGTCACAATATCACGAACCCGCTGAGGAACTTAGTAAAGAAGCAAGAAATTTTACCCGGGCTCTGAACAGCCTTAAAGAGGAAATTGAAGCTGTGGATTGGTATCACCAAAGAGTTGATACAAGTGATAATCAAGAATTGAAGGATATTATGGGCCACAATAGAGACGAAGAAATTGAACATGCATGCATGACACTCGAATGGCTTCGTAGAAATATGCCCGGATGGGATGAAGAACTGCGCAACTGGCTTTTCAAAGAAGGCCCTATTGTTGAAGGACACGGGGAAGAAGGAGAAGAAGAAACACAAAATAAAAACTCCGATCTAGGCATTGGTAAAATAAAATAAAAAAAGGAGGAACAAAATGGATATATTAAGAAAATCATTAGCTCCAATTTCGCAAGAAGGTTGGAACGAAATAGAAGAACAAGCCAAAGATGTTTTTGAAAATGTTCTTACTGCCAGAAGGTTTGTTGAAGTAGATGGCCCTAATGGCATCGGCCATGCTGCTGTTAACACAGGGCGCCTTGAAATTCCCGAAGGCCAGAAAGAAAAAGATGTTCGTTTTGGCATTAAACGCGTGTTACCATTAATGGAAACGCGTAAATCTTTCAAAGTTAACATTTGGGAATTGGATAACGCTGTTCGCGGTGCTGAAGATATTAACCTGGAAGAAATGGAAAATGCAGCAAAAGAAATAGCCGAATTTGAAGAAAATGCTATTTATAACGGCTTTGAGAAGGCCTGCATTAAAGGGTTAAAAAACTCTACAGATTATGATATGTTAGAATTCCCGGATAGCGC
>JBNJFT010000036.1:5907-16674 GCA_051747065.1 Bacteroidota bacterium
TTAACTTCCCACTTATCCTACACTATATCCTATGCTTATGCCTCTGCCGAAAACACCAAATCAGTATGGAGCAGAAAATAGTGTAAAAAATAATTCCTGAAAATTTAAAAAATCCCAACTTCTTGGGATTATCTTTTTAACAAATAATAATTACTTTTGCCCCCATTAATGAGAAGTGTTAAAAAAATAACAATAAAATTAACGACCTATCTAATAATAGGCCTTATAGGCGTATTAATTGGCAATGAATTGCTATTTACCCATTCACACGAATTCAACGGGGAAACTGTGGTTCACGCCCACCCATACGATAAATCAGAGGATAAGCAACAATCAGAAAAACACTCTCATAATGAAGCTGAATTATTTTTCTTTGTTCATATCAACCTTTTATTTCCTCTGTTTTTTCTAACATTCACAATTCTTCGCAACCTTAAAGAGAATCAACAGGCAACTGTTTTTAGCATAAATTACAATCAACACACCATTCTGCCACATAATGGCAGAGACCCTCCCCTCTTCCAAATTATCTCATAAGTATTTTTACATTCTATATTAATTCTAACTCCTGTTTAGGCATATAAAATAATCAGAATTAGTATGTCTAATTAAAAAAGTAACAAAGTATGAATAAGTTATATATATATCTTACATTAATTATATTTTCAATCCCCCAGATAAACCTTGCGCAAAAACAAAGAACAGACGCTAATATTGTCGGGCACGTAGTAAATACAAAAGATGAACACGTTTCATATGCCTCGGTTATTGTTAAAGGAACAACAATCGGGACTACCACGGATGAAACAGGTCATTACGAAATGATTAATCTGCCGGAAGATACACTTATTCTTCAAGCAGAATATTTAGGTTATAAACCCAAAGAGAAAAAGGTAATCACCAAAGCAGGAGAAACCAAAGAAATCAAATTTCAATTGGAAGAAGATCAATTAGATATTGAAGAAGTGGTTGTTACCGGTGACAGAACAGGAAAATCACGAACAGAATCTTCTGTCATAGTAAATACACTCAAGCCAAAGCTTTTCTCTTCTACACAATCTGAAACCCTGGGCGAAGGATTGAACTTTAGCCCGGGCCTTAGGATGGAAAACAATTGTCAAAACTGCGGTTTTTCGCAAGTTCGAATGAATGGCATGGAAGGCCCGTATTCGCAAATTCTGATCAACAGCCGTCCGATTTTTAGTGGATTAGCCGGTGTATACGGGCTGGAATTAATTCCTTCGAACATGATCGAACGTGTTGAGGTAATTCGTGGAGGCGGTTCGGCTCTTCACGGCAGCAACGCAATTGCCGGAACAATTAATCTGATACTAAAAGAACCGAACACAAATTCGTATAAATTCAGCATAAACAGAGAAACACAAGGAGTAGGCCTTGATGGGGCAGGTAAGCCTTCAGAGGATTACACAGCCAATTTCAACACTTCACTTGTTTCTTCTGATAATAAGACCGGTATGGCTTTGTATGGTTTCTATCGTGACAAAGATCCTTTTGATGCAAATGATGACAGCTTTTCAGAATTGCCTTCAATAAAAAACACTACAGTGGGCACTCGCTTGTTTCATCGGTTTAATTCAAGGAACAAATTGACTGTGGATTTCTTCCACATCAATGAAGACAGGCGCGGAGGGAACAAACATGAACGTCCTCCTCACATGGCAGATATTGCAGAAGAACTATCCCACAAGATCACTACCGGTGCAATCACCTATGACCAGTTTTTCAGAGAACAGGATGTATTGTCAATTTATGCCTCCGGCCAGAAAGTCAACAGAGATTCTTACTATGGAGCAAATCAATCGCTAAGTGATTACGGAAACACTGAAGATTTTTCATATACAGCCGGAGCACAATATAATGCTTCCCTCGGCCAGTCAAGGTTAACTGCAGGTATAGAAAATAAAGGGGCATGGCTAAAAGACAAAAAGCTTGCATACCTGGATATTGATAATTCAACAATCGTTGATACTGTTGGTAATCGAACCATTGCTGACCAAACAACCAACACAATTGGTACATTTGCTCAATATGAAATTGACTGGAATAAATGGAATTTCACGGCAGGCGCCCGGTTTGACCATTATACAATAAATGACAGATCAAAAGAAGACTCGGACATTTCAGGTAATGCAATCAGTCCCCGGCTTACATTAAAGTATGACATCAAAGAATCGCTACAGGCCCGCCTAAGTTACTCGCAAGGATACAGAGCTCCTCAAATCTATGACGAAGACCTTCATGTTGAAACATCAGGAGCGAGAAAAGTAATACATGAGAATGATACGGATTTAGAAGAAGAAAAAAGCCACAGCTATATGGCATCGTTTGATTATAACGGAAAAATAGGGGAGAATTATGTGGGATTGCTATTAGAAGGATTCTATACACAACTAGAGAATGCCTTTGTAAATGAGTTTGGAGAACCTGATGAGAACGGAACAGTTACCTATACGAGAATGAATGCTGAAGAAGGAGCTGTGGTAGAAGGAATCAACATGGAATTAAATTTTATGCCGGGAGAGGATTTGTCCTTTAAAGGTGGATTTACTATGCAAACCAGCAAATACGAAACAACGCATGAATTTAATAAAAAGGATTTTTTTCGTACACCTGATGATTACGGTTATCTTTCGCTGGATTGGAAGCCAACTGACAGATTTGGAATATCCTCATCCGGAAATTATACCGGTAAGATGCTGATCCCTTATTTCGGCAACGAAATTCCAAACCCTGAAAAGGGTGAATTGCGAGAATCCAACCGATTTTTCGATTGGAGTATAAAATTGAAATACAGCCAACGAATAAATGGAGCTAAAATACAAATATTCGGTGGTGTCAAAAATATACTCAACTCATATCAAAATGACTTTGACAGCGGCATAGACAGAGATCCCGGTTACATATACGGGCCAAAGTCGCCGAGAACTATCTATTTTGGAGTTAAAGTGGGAAATATGCTGGACTTTGATTAAGATTGGCTGTGTTTAGGCGTTTTCAGAAGCAGAAATAAAAGAATACAGAACACAGAATTCAGAATTCAGAATTCAGAAAAAAATAGCGATTTTTCAGCAGTCAAGGGATATAGAATTCAATTTCTTGCTTTGTAATAATTGAGCAGACAGAGTTAATTGAGGGGAGTAAGCAGACATTTTCATAGGTAATTAGGCACATTCAGAAGTAAGCAACCTATTGAATTGCAAGAAGTTATCGACACAATAAAGTAAAGCGAAACCCCGAAAAATGCAAAAATGATTAAAAAACGAGGTTACGGTATTATCGATATATGAATGGAACTCACAAAACTTTAGGTTATTCTAATACGAATTATGGGGGGCAATTTGTTTATCCATTACATGCTGCATATTCACTGCCTACTGCTGAGTGCCTACTGCCTACTCATTAGCTAATTGATGCTCATTTTAATATTTGCCTCTACTTCTGAATGTGCCTGTTTTTTATAACAACTGTTTAATTCAAAATCTTAATGAGCTAATGATTTTTTCTCTTTTTTTCGTTCATGTTCTTTAAGTAAAGTTTTCCTTAATCGAATTGACTTTGGCGTAACTTCAATATATTCATCTTCCTTGATGTATTCCATTGCTTCTTCCAAAGAAAACTTTGTGGCAGGGGTGATCATAACCTTATCGTCTGACCCGGCGGCACGGACATTTGACAATTTCTTTGTTTTAGTAACATTTACCGTCAAGTCGTCTTCTCTTGAATTCTCTCCAACTATTTGCCCTTCATAAACTTCATCGTTAGGGTCGACAAAAAGCCTGCCCCGGCTTTGTAACTTATCTAGAGAATAAGGAATGGCTGTACCGGTTTCCATTGCAATAAGCGACCCGTTACGTTTATTCAGTATTTCCCCTTTCCATGGCTCATACTTGTCAAAACGATGTGTGATGATGGCTTCACCTTCCGTAGCAGTAAGTATCTGATTTGTTAATCCGATCATGCCTCTTGCCGGAATACTAAATTCTAATAAAACACCATCATTTTTCGGTTCCATCTTTAACATTTCTCCTTTTCTTTTATTCACCGGCTCGATAACTTTCCCCTGAAATTCTTCGGGTACATGAATGGTGAGATTTTCAACAGGTTCACTTTTCTTTCCGTCAATCTCTTTGATAATTACCTGGGGTTGGCCAAGCTGAAACTCATAGCCTTCTCTCCGCATGGTTTCAACCAAAATCGAGAGGTGTAAAACTCCCCGGCCGTAGACATTAAGTTTCTCAGGAAAATCGGTTTCTTCAACCTTCAAGGCAAGATCTTTTTCAGTTTCCCGGAACAAGCGGTCCCTAACATGCCTGGAAGTCACATATATACCTTCTTTGCCATAAAAAGGAGAATCATTAATGGTAAAAAGCATGCTCATTGTAGGCTCATCTATACGAATGGGTTTTAAACCTTCGGGTACATCCAGGTCTGTAATTGTATTTCCAAGTTCAAAGTCTTCAATTCCAAGAACCGCACATATCTCACCATTGGGCACTTCGTGTTTTACTTTTTCTTTTCCCAGCCCTTCAAAAAGGTACACTTCTTTTATTTGCGATTTTTCTACTGACCCGTCGTTTTTTACAAGGGAAACATGCATCCCTTCTTTTATCTTTCCCCTGGAAACTCTACCTACAGCAATTCTGCCTATATACGAAGAATAATCCAGGGAACTTATTTGCATCTGAAGTGCCCCGGGATTGTCATCCGGAGGAACGATGTATTCAAGAATTGTGTCCAGCAAATAGCTTACATCACTTGTTGGCTCTTTCCAATCGGGGCCCATCCAGCCTTCCTTGGAAGAACCATAAACGGTGGGAAAATTTAATTGTTCTTCACTGGCATCAAGGCTATACATCAAATCAAAAACTGATTCCTGCACAGCTTCAGGGACACAATTGGGCTTATCCACTTTGTTCACAACGACAATTGGTTTAAGTCCCAATTCTATTGCCTTCTGTAAAACAAAACGGGTTTGCGGCATAGGCCCTTCAAAAGCGTCTACAAGCAATAACACGCCATCTGCCATGTTCAATACACGTTCAACCTCACCTCCAAAATCGGAGTGGCCGGGTGTATCTATAATATTGATCTTGGTGTCTTTATATCTGACTGAAACGTTTTTTGAAAGAATGGTTATACCGCGTTCTCTTTCCAAATCATTAGAATCCAAAATTAAATCCTGTACATCCTGGTTTGCTCGAAATAGCTTCACCTGGTGTAAAATACGGTCTACCATTGTGGTTTTTCCGTGGTCAACATGTGCAATTAATGCTACATTCCTGATATTCTGCATTTATTTCCTTGTTTATTCTGTTTCTTAAAAGCCTGCAAAAGTACATTTTATTTTTGGATCACAATGTTTTATTCACTTATTTATTTTTCTGTTTTGAACATTAAACCTGAATTATTTTTATTTTTTAAACAAGAATTATATTTTAAATGTTGATTTTAGAAAATAGAAATTATAAATTTCGCCGTTTTAATTGATAATTTCTCCTTTTTAATTAATTTTATAAAAAAAAAGAAATATGCACAACAACATTCATCCTATTATTACCGGTAGTGGAAGATATATACCTACCAAAATAAAAAAGAATGAAGATTTTCTTAAGAACGATTTTTATGATGCTTCTATCAATTTGATCGACAAGACAAATGAAGAAATTATACAAAAGTTCATGGAAATTACCGGCATCAAAGAGAGAAGATATCTAACAGAAGACCAGGTTAATTCAGACCTTGGTTTTCTCGCTTCCAATAATGCCATAGAAAACGCCAAGATTAACAAAGAAGAACTGGATTATATAATTGTTGCACACAACTTTGGGGATGTTAAAGATGATAACCGTCAAAGTGATATTATGCCAAGCATTGCTTCAAGAATAAAACGAAAATTGGAGATCAAAAACCCCTATACTGTTGCTTATGATATAATCTTTGGTTGTCCGGGATGGATTCAGGCAATGATACAGGCGAATTACTACATTAAGTCCGGTGAAGCTAAAAAAGTGCTTGTAGTGGGATCAGATGCGTTATCAAGGTTGTCGGATCCTTATGACAGAGACGGAATGATCTATTCTGACGGAGCGGGAGCTGTAATAGTGGAAGCAAAAGAAAGTGAGGAATCTGTCGGTATATTAGCCCATAAAACAAGAAGCGATGCAATAGAAGAAGTTTATTATATGTGGATGGGCGAATCGTTTCACCCCGGGGACAAAGAAAAAAACTTATACCTGAAAATGAATGGAAGAAAAGTTTTTGAGTACGCGATGACACATGTTCCCCAACTGGCAAAAGACACATTGGAGGAGGCTAATGTACCAATTGAAAGCATCAAGCGTGTGCTTATTCACCAGGCGAATGAAAAGATGGACCAGGGAATGCTCCAACGCTTATTTAAATTGTATGGAATAAAAGAGATACCCAAAAATATCATGCCAATGACCATTTCTGAGCTTGGCAACAACTCAGTGGCCACAGTCCCTATAATCTATGATTTATTAATGGAAGGGCATTTTGAGAACAATCCACCAAATTCAGGTGACCATCTTCTGTTTGTTTCTGTTGGAGCGGGAATGAATATAAATTGCATTGTTTATAAAGTACCCTAGGTTCTATAGAAAGTATGCAGTCGGCAGAAAGCAGTCGGCAGCAGGCAGGGAAAATATGCAGCATATAAGAGTTTAAAAAATACATCTCTATAGGGAAAAGTTCGCAGTAAGGAGATGGCAGTGATCTGCTGTTTATTTCCGACTATCTGCTGCCGAGTGGTGACTGCTTACTGCTTTCTGCAAGCTGCCGTCTATTTAAATTACTCATCCCTCAGCGAATAGGCCGGATTTTTCCTGGCTGCGCGTATTGTCTGATAACTAATTGTAACAAACGCAATTATCAGTATAATAACTAAAGTATAAATAAAGTCGAACGGGCTCAGGTCGATTCTGTAGGGATAATTGTTCAACCAGTTAGTAAGAAAATAATAGGAAATTGGTATAGATACAGCCAATGCAATAATGACTAAACGAACCGTTTCCCTGGCAATTAACAATACAATATTGGTTATTGATGAGCCCATTGCTTTTCGAATACCGATCTCCTTAGTGCGTTGCTCTGTAGTGAAGGAAGTCAATCCAAACAACCCAAGAGATGCAATAAAGATACTTAAAATAGCAAAACCTACAGAAAGCGTTGAACTTCTCTGTTCTTCCTTGTAGAGATTTGCGTATTCATTATCCATAAAGAAATACAACATTGGATCATTGTTAGAAAACTCTTTCCATTTACTTTCAATGGCTCCCATAGTTTCAGACATGTTTTCAGGGGAAAGTTTAACCGTATAATATCCCCACCGGGTATCTTCCGTTTTTGGAAGAATAAGGAACGGACTGATCTTCTGATGTAAAGACCGAACATGAAAATCGCTTACCACTCCTGCAATTTTATAGGGTTTCGGCCCTTCTTCCGTATTCACATGACTGACAATTCGTTCATTAAAAACATCTTCAATCGGATAATCACTTAACGCTTTATGATTTATGATACAGACATTATTATCTGAGGCTATGTCTTTCTTAAAATATCTGCCCTGATCAATCTTGATACCATATACATCTAAAAAGTCTTCATCTGCCCAATTTGTCTCAAAAACAAAGGTTTCATCTTTTGGCTGGCTTTCAATTTGCTGAGCATTATTGTTATTCGTATGCCCGGGAACCATTGTAGAATGAGTTGATTTTATAACACCCGGAATCTTATTCACTTCATTTTTGAATGTTTCAATCTGATCTCCCAAGACACTTATCCGACGAATAACCAAAAGCTGGTTTTTATCGAATCCCAGGTCTTTATTTAACATATAATTCGTTTGCCTGGAAATAACAATTGTTCCAAGAATTAAAGCTGCAGAAATAATGAATTGAGATACAACTAAAATACTCCTAATCCTTTTATTTTTCATCCCTGATTTAAACTCTCCGCTCAAAATGCTTTTCGGATTAAAACTTGATAGATAAAATGCAGGATAGCTTCCGGCCAGCAGACCAATAATTAAAGCCAACAAAATAAGTATGGGAATGTAGTACCATTCTTGCAGATAATCAAAAACAAGTTGAGTACTTATCAAGTTATTAAAATATGGTAAAGAAAGCTGAACCAGAATCACCGCCAAAATCAAAGCCATGAAGCTCATTATAACAGACTCTACGAGGAATTGCCTGATTAACATTTGTTTCGTTCCTCCTACCACTTTTCTCAGCCCGACTTCTTTGGTTCTATTTGAAGCGCGCGCTGTGGAAAGATTCATGTAATTAATCACTGCAATAACAATCAGCATAAGTGCTACAATAGAAAAAATATAAATATACTTTTTATCATGAGATGGCTTCATATCTCCGCCAATTTCGGAATCTAAATGAATATCAACCAATGGCTGTAAATGATACGCATATTTATTCCCTTTTTCAAGAAATTCATCAAAATTGAGACCCAGATATTCTTGCAGCACAGGTCCGGCATATTCACGTAAAAGGCCGGGGAATTTGCTTTCAACCTGTTCCATAGAGGCATTCTCCGACAGCAGAAAATACGTAGCTATGTTGTTACTAAGCCAATTGTCATTGTTTGATCTATTACTAGTGACAAATGAGCCTATCATATTACAATCAAAATGAGACGTTTTGGGCATGTCTTTCATGACTCCTGTAACCTCAAAATATTCTTCATAGTTGCCCACCTTTAAACTCTTGCCCATTGGCGATCTATCACCAAAAATCTTCTTTGCCGTAGATTCAGAAATTACTACTGCATTTGGCTTTGCCAGTGCAGTTTCTGGATTTCCCTTTACCAAAGGTGCTGTAAAAACATTAAAAAAAGTTGAATCAGCCATAATAAAGGCTTCTTCCACAAAACTTCTTTCCTCGTGTTTAATAATTGTCTCATCCCATGTATCGATTCTGACTGCTTCTTCGATTTCAGGATACTTATCTTTTGCTGTAAACGCAAGAGGTACAGAAGTCCATGCTCCTTTTATTTCCTGATTGTTTATATTTCCATCCAAATAGACTCTGTAAATTCTGTCTTTTTTCTCATGATGTTGATCATAACTCAATTCACTAAACACATAGCTGGCAATTAGCATACTTGCAGCAATACCAATAGCAAGGCCTAAAATATTAATGAATACATAACCTTTTTGCCTGGTAATATTTCTAATGGCAGTTTTGATGTAATTCTTGAACATGATACAAATTTTAATATTTAAAATATATGACGCTCTCCTTTCCAAAAAAGTTACATGCCGGGATTATAAAAAAATAATTTAAATTATGTTAAAGCATAATTCAGGCATTTTTCATGTTCAATTCGTTTTCCTACCTTTGGAATTAACAACAATAAAACAATTAAACAATATCAAAATGAAGTATATCGGAGCACATGTCAGCGCAGCAGGCGGAGTAGAAAACGCTCCACTGAACGCCCATAAAATCGGAGCAAAGGCTTTTGCACTGTTCACTAAAAACCAAAGAAGATGGAGTGCAAAACCTCTTACCGATGAGAACATAGTTAAATTTCAGGAGAATTGTGAAAAATACGGATTCGGCCACGGACAAATTCTTCCCCATGACAGCTACCTGATTAACCTGGGCAATCCCGACAAAGCAAAACTTGAAAAATCCCGCAATGCCTTCCTTGACGAAATGCAACGTTGCGAACAACTGGGAATTGACCGGTTAAACTTTCATCCGGGAAGCCACTTGAACAAACTATCCGAAGAGGAATGCATGAAAACTATAGCCGAATCAATTAACATGACATTGGATCAAACAAAAAATGTAATTGCGGTTATCGAGACTACTGCAGGTATGGGCTCAGCCCTTGGGCATATTTTTGAACAAATCAAATACATCATTGACCACATTGAAGACAAAAACAGAGCCGGAGTTTGTATAGACACTGCTCATTCTTATGCAGCAGGTTACGATTTCAAAACAAAGGAAGGGTATGAAAAAACGTGGAAAGAATTTGACCGCATCATTGGGTTCGAATACCTCAAAGGCATGCATTTAAATGACTCAAAAAAGGATTTAGCAACACGCGTCGACCGGCATGATAGTCTTGGGAAAGGATTTCTCGGAAAAGAAAGTTTCAAGAACATTATGAAAGATGACCGTTTGGAAGGTGTACCGATGATCCTTGAAACTCCGGATCCTGAAAAATGGCCGGAAGAAATAAAATGGCTTTACAGTTTAACTGAATAAAAGTTTGTTAACAAGTAAAATATAACTCATGTCAAAGAAAAAGAAGAATAAAAAGAAAGGTGGTGGGTTTGTTTACTCCACAGATCCAAATTTTGAACCTCCTGAACAGGAAGATGAATCGCAGGAAACTTTGCCACCCAACCAGCAAGACCTACGTGTAAGCCTTGACAGAAAACAACGCAAAGGCAAAGAAGTGACTTTAATAACCGGGTTCGTCGGAGATAATGAAGATCTCAAAGAGCTTGGCAAAACACTCAAATCTAAACTCGGCGTCGGCGGATCGGCAAAAAACGGAGAACTCATAATTCAGGGCGATTTTCGCGATGAAATATTATCCATGCTAAAAGAAAATGGATATAAGGCGAAAAAATCCGGTGGTTGATGAACTTTGAAGAATACCGGGGATTAACCTTTAGCTTCGGGTTTCTAAACGAGGCCAGACAGGTTTTGGAAACCCTCTGGCCTGCGGGTAACAAGTGGGTTTCGGGTT